>JAFNZB010000182.1 GCA_017383055.1 Burkholderiaceae bacterium
CAAGACATGCGTTTTGATTATTTGGAAGCGGCTACCGTCGAACGAATTCAAGCCTTGGAAGCACTTGAGAGCTTTAAGACTGAAGCACATGCTCGCAAGCTCGCACGTCATCAAAGCCGCACCGACACGACGATTTCCTCTGCCGACTCTCAGCGCTTAGCCCGAGAAAGTCAACAAGACTCTCGTCGTCTCTCGCAATTGAAGGCGATCCTTCGTACGGGGTTGCCGGCACTTTTGCATTTTGCTCAAACGCATCGTTTAAAACCCTTAGATTGGGGCACCTTCTGGTGGGGCGAGTGTTCCACCGAAGAAATTCGAATCGAGGGCGAATTCTATGCATTCCCCAAAGAGCGTCATCAAACACTTTTGACGTTTTATAGCCACGGTTTGAAAGTGGCGGAAAACCCCTTGGCCATCGATCATTTCGTCGGCTGGGAACCCGATATCGTTTACGAAGACGAAGACCTCGTCGCGGTCAACAAACCCGCCGGCATGCTCTCTGTGCCCGGTAAGGCACCGATTACGAACGTCTACGAAACCATCCAAGCTCGCTACCCCGATGCGACTGGCCCGATGCTTTTGCATCGATTGGACATGTCTACTTCGGGCGTGTTGCTCTTTGCGAAAAATAAAGACGCTCATAAAACGCTTCAGCAAGCATTCGTGCACCAACAAATCCAAAAGTGCTACATCGCCCTTTTGGAAAATCCGCTCGAAAAATATGAAGGAACGATCGACTTCCCGATGTGTTTGAATCCTTTTGACCGCCCGCGTCAAAAGCTTGACCGTGCCTACGGCCGTCAAGCGATCACCGACTATAAGGTGTTGGAAGCCACCCCCGATCACACTCGAGTCGCCTTCTTCCCGATCACGGGCCGCTCTCATCAATTGCGCGTGCATGCCGCTCATAAGCTTGGGTTGGCTTCTCCTATCATTGGTGACGAGCTTTACGGTCACGCAGGACCTCGCTTGTATTTACATGCCCAATCGTTAACCTTCACGCACCCGATGACGGGTGAAACGGTGACGATCACGGCTCCCTGCCCCTTCTAAATCAGCGCTCAAGAGAAATCCTCATTGTCATTCGCCCACAAAGCGAGAGATAATCGTGTCTGTTACGCATATTGGAACCGTTTGAGATGTCGATTTTTCTTTATCACTTAAATCTTTGTCTGCCGCTCTTTTTACTGGTAGCACTCGGCTGGGCACTCATTAAGTTCCGATTCTTCCCTCAGGAATACACCAAAGTCCTCTCGGGTTTCACGTTCCGCTTATTGATGCCCGTCATGCTTTTTCACCTGATGAGCGACCTCTCGAACATGCCGCCCATCGATCCGCGCGTGATTGCAGCATTCTTCGGCTCCTGCGCCATCGTCTATTGGTTAGGTCGTCGCACGGGTCGTCTTTTCGGAGAAGACAACACCGGACAGACGATCTTCGGTATGGCTGCCATTTTCGGCAACAACGTGCAGTTGGGTGTACCGATCGTTCAAGTGAGTTTAGGTGATAAGGCGATTCCGACCATTTCTATTTTGATCATCTTCACGGTGTTACTTTTGTGGACGACCGCGATCGCCTCGGTGGAATTTGGTAAGACCGAAGGCAAAAAGGACTTCAAAAAGATTTTCAATTCGATGTTGAAGGTATTCCAAAACCCGGTCGTCATGGGCATCTTGACAGGCTCGCTTTGGGGCTTGACGGGTTGGCAATTACCCGATTGGATCGATAAGACCTTAGGCCTTGTTTCGACCGCAACGACGCCCGTTGCTTTGATGGTCGTAGGGATGGGATTGGCCGCTCATAGCTTTAGCGCCGCATTGCCCAAGGGCCTTTCGATGACTGCCTTGAAAGTCGTTATTCAACCGATCTTGGTCTACACGTTGGCTCGTTTGATCGGCTTAGGTGAATTGGAAACGCAAGCCGTGACAGTGATGGCAGCATTGCCCGTGGCTATCAACATTTACATGATGGCCATTGAATTCAAGTC
>JAFNZB010000183.1 GCA_017383055.1 Burkholderiaceae bacterium
GCTTCAGAAATATAGCGGTTGTAAACCCAACGAGTACTACCAAAGTGACGCATCAACATATCACGTTGAGCGTCATTGGGATAGAGTCGATATCGAATGGGTTTGTACGTCATAGTACGATGACGTTAGCACATTTAAAGCAAAATCGTACGATTTTGCGCCTTATATCCCCGCAATGAATTGCGGGGTTTTACGGCTGTTATCTATAAATAATTGATTGACAATAGAAAACCCCGTTAGAGAAAATTCTTTAACGGGGTTTACTTTTGGGTTGCGTCAGATCGAGTGTACGATCTGACGCAATGGATGCCGATTAGTAGTTTTCAGCGCGGACTTCGAAGTAGCTTTGAGCGTACTTACAGACCGGGCAAACTTCCGGAGCCTTCGGACCGACAACGAGGTGACCGCAGATACGGCATTCCCACATCGTTTGTTCGGACTTTTCGAACACCTTCTTCATTTCAACGTTGTTGAGCAACTTGAGATAGCGTTCTTCGTGAGCCTTTTCGATGGCAGCAACAGCGCGGAACTTTTCAGCCAATTCCGTGAAGCCTTCTTCGTCGGCTTCCTTAGCGAACGTGGCGTACATGTCCGTCCATTCATAGTTTTCGCCTTCAGCGGCTGCGCCCAAATTCTTGGCCGTGTCACCGATACCGCCCAAAGCGTCGAACCAGAGGCGAGCGTGTTCTTGTTCGTTACGAGCCGTTTGTTCGAAGATGGCGGCGATTTGTTCGTAACCTTCACGCTTAGCAACTTCAGCGAAATACGTGTACTTGTTGCGAGCTTGAGATTCACCGGCAAAAGCGGCCTTCAAGTTCTTTTCGGTCTTCGTACCAGCGAGCGAGCAACCACAAGCGGGCTTGGCTTCGCACATGGCTTCGAAAACGGCAACGCCTTGCTTGCAGAGCGGGCAGATGTAATCGGCCGGCAATTCGCCTTCACATTCGTGGACATAACCGCAAACTTTGCAACGATATTTCATTTTGATTTCTCCAAGTTCAGAACCGCTACGGTCCGTGTAATGAGTATGCAATAATTGGTGAGCCAATTCACTCAAGGGCTCGCCATAGTATTCTTCGTAGATCGCCTTGATTTCCGGATTTTCGTGGCTCGAGCGCACCGGCATGGCGGCATCGCGAGCATAAAGCGAGTCGATACGCTTTTGACGCGTCATGTCTTCCATACCGTAATCCAACTTCGGTTGACCACCGCCGCTGATACAGCCACCCGGGCACGTCATCACTTCAACGAAGTGATAAGACTTTTCACCGGCTTGGATAGCCTTGATCAACTTCGAAGCGTTAGCCGTGCCGTAAACGACGGCAACGCGGATTTCTTCATCGCCGACCATGAGGCTGGCTTCTTTCACATCCGTCAAACCGCGAACGGGTTGAAGATCAAAGAGTACTTCAGGGGCCTTTTGCTTTGTGATGAATTCATAAGCCGTACGCAATGCGGCTTCCATCACACCGCCCGTGTTACCGAAAATCACGCCGGCACCGGACGATTCACCCATAAAGCGGTCAAATTGACCTTCAGGCAACGTAGCCAATTCAAAACCGCGCTCACGAGCCCACGTGGCCAATTCGTTTGTCGTGATGACGATGTCGGTGTCACGCATGCCGTCAAGACCCAAGTGTTTGCCGGCAGAGCACATTTCTTCGCGTTCGATCTCGTACTTCTTGGCGGTGCAGGGCGTGACGGCTACATGCACGATGCGCTTGGGGTCGATGCCGTGCTTCTTTGCGAAGTACGTCTTGACGCTTGCGCCTTGCATGCCGATCGGACTCTTCGCAGAAGAGATGTGAGCCAACATATCGGGATGGAAGAGCTCGGCGTACTTGACCCAAGCCGGGCAGCAACTCGTAAATTGCGGCAACGGTGCCGTCTTCTTCGTAATGCGTTCGATCAATTCGCTGGCTTCTTCAACAATCGTCAAGTCAGCAGCGAAGTCCGTGTCGAGCACGTAATCACCACCCAATTGGCGGAGCAAGGAAACCATTTGACCTTCAACGAAACTGCCGGCCGTCATGCCGAACGCTTCACCCAAACCCACGCGAACGGCAGGCGACGTCGAGAAGACGACGATCTTGTCGGCGTCATCGATTGCGGCTTGAACGAGCGGATAATGGGTCTTGGCCAACATGCTGCCCGAGGGGCAAACGTTGATGCATTGACCGCAGTGGATGCAGATGCCGACGTCGCCCGTCTTGGCTAAGTCGTAGTGGCCGTGCACACCCACGTAGTCTTCACAAACTTGCTTACACATCGTGCAGCTGATGCAGAGCATTTCATCGCGAGCAATCGCAGGATTGTCGGGTTCGACCGCGACGCGAAGCTCTAACATTTGATGTTTGGACATGTGTTCTCCTTAC
>JAFNZB010000184.1 GCA_017383055.1 Burkholderiaceae bacterium
AATGGGCTTTTTGATGACAAGCGGTGGCGGAAGCGGTGCAATGGAAGCCACGCACTTGGGTGCGTGGTTAGCCGGTCGCTCCAATGAAGAGGTGAAAATCGCTTTGGCAATCCTTGATCAAGCTCCCTCCACAGACGCCCCCGATTGGTTGGAGCGAGCCTTTGAAGTAGTCGAGCGGTTTCCACAAACGACTTATGAAAGTGTGAGTCTTCCCACGTGGCTCTACAGCCACGAACCCTCCAACATTTTTGCCACCTCGATCGCAAAATTTTTTGATAACAACACGCGCGAGATGCGATTGCTTTCCTTGGCAAGCGCCGGCATGGTCTTCACGCCGGGTAGCGGCGGCACCTTTATGGAAGTCTTTGAAGAAGCGGCACTCAATCACTATGCGACTTATGATGCCTCATGCCCGATGATTTTCTTTGGGAAAACGTTCTGGACGCAAAAAGCCGCGTTCCATCCGTTCCTTGAAAAACTCATCGCCGATGGCCTTTACAAAAACATCAAACTGTCGGTCACAGACGATCTTTTCGATGTGATCCAAACCGTTGAGTTTTGGCAAAAAAACTTAACGTAGGCTAAGCCTTTATGCCTAGTTTTACGGAGTCTCGAGGTGTTTTTCCAAACACCCCGTTTTACACTTACTAAATTGTCGCGCTTTATTCGCAAATCGATTTTTTACGTATACAGGGGATTTATCATGGCTCAAGAACTTGATGTCATCAAGGTCTGGGAAGACCTTCATAAAACGCCGGAATTGGGTTTCGAAGAACACGAAACGGCCAAGTACATCGCTGAAAAGTTGACGGCTTTGGGTTACGAAGTCGAAACGGGCGTGGGCGGCACGGGTGTCGTCGGCGTCATCAAGGGTGAAGAAGAAGGTCCGTGCTTGATGCTTCGCGCCGACATGGATGCATTGCCCTTCACGATCAACGGTGAAAAGAAAGTGATCCACGCTTGCGGCCACGACTCTCACTCCGCCATGCTTTTGGCTGCTGCCAGCCGTTTGGTTGGTAAGATCAAGCGCGGTAAGTTGAAGGTCCTCTTCCAACAAGGCGAAGAAACGTTGTTCGGCGCAATGTCCGTCATCAAGGCTGGTGTCTTGGAAGACGTCGACATGGCTTTGGGTCTTCACATCCGCCCGGTCCAAGACTGTGCTGACGGTCAAATGGTCGGTGCTGTGTGCCACACGTCTTCCGCACAATTTAAGGCCAAGATCACGGGCCGCGCCGCTCACGGCTCCCGTCCGCACTTGGGCGTCAACTGCGCAGAAGTGCTCGCTGCTGTCGTTCAAAACATCGCCATGTTGAAGTTTGACCCGGCATTGGCTTGGTCTTGCAAGTGCACGAAGATTGAAGTCGGTGGCGCTGCCATCAACATCATCCCGGACAAGGGTTACGCCGCATTCGATACGCGTGCTGAAACGAACCCGTTGATGAAAGAAATGCTCGAACGCGTTCGCGTCTGCATCGAAAACACGGCAGCCGCTTACGGTGCTAAGGGCGAAATGGAATTCTTGGGCCCGGTCCTTCCGGCTTGCGAATACGACGATGCATTGACCGCAGAAGTGGCTGAATGCATCAAGGAAGTCGTCGGCGAAGAAAACTTCGTTCCGAGTTGCGGCGGTGGCGGTGAAGACTTCCACTTCTTCAAGAACCAAAAGCCGTCCTTGCGCGTGGCTTACTTCGGTGTCGGTTGCGACTGCAAGCCGGGTCTCCATAATCCGGAAATGTCCTTCAACCCGAACGCATTGCCCAACGGCGTGGCCGTTCTCGAAAAGATGGCAATCCGCTATCTCGGTTAATTGAAGACTTCGCTCTTTCGATCGGCTCACCTCCGAGCCGATCAACCAGTAAAAAAAGCAGACGAAATCGTCTGCTTTTTTCATTTGCAATCAATCTGTGATTAGAGAATAACGGGTTCAGGCTCCAACACCACACCAAACTTCGCATTCACAGTCGCTTTGACCATTTGCGCATAACGCCAAAGTTCAGCCCCGGTTGCCTCACCATGATTGACAAGCACCAACGCTTGCTTTTCATACGTACCGGCATCCCCCTCACGATGGCCCTTCAAACCGGCTTGATCGATCATCCAACCGGCCGCCAACTTTTGATGACCGCCACCCACATCGTAGTGAACAATGCTCGGGAACTTTTCTAACAACGCCAAGAACTGATCATGATCGACGACCGGATTCTTAAAGAAGGAACCGGCGCTACCCAACACCTTCGGATCGGGCAACTTGCGAGAACGAACTGCCACAACCGCCTCAAACACGTCTCGAGCCGTCACCGTCTCAAGGCCTTCGACTTGATTGGCCAATTCTTTGTAACTCAAATTCGGTGTCCAGACTTTCGGCAAGGCAAAGGTCACCGACAAAACGACCAAGTCCGCATGCGTAGCATCCTTAAAGATACTGTGACGATACGCAAAGTCACACTCTTGCGCACGCATGGCTTCGACCTCATCGGTCGCGGGATTAAAGACTTCAATTTCTTGAACCCGTTGAGCCACTTCTGTGCCGTATGCACCGATGTTTTGAACGACGGAAGCACCCACCGTGCCCGGAATCAATGCAAGATTTTCCAAGCCGGCATAACCCATCGTAATCAAACGATCGACCGTCGCATGCCAATCTTCACCGGCGCCGACCTTCACGTAAGTCACCTCGTCGGTTTCACCCACGACTTCCAAGCCTTCGATTGCCATACGCATGACCAAACGATCAAGAACCTCGGTCGTGATGAGCAAGTTGGCACCACCTCCCAACACAAAAGGCTCCACACCGTGTTCTGTGGCCCAAGCCAATGCCTCTTGAACATCCGTTTGCGTTTTGATCGTTGTAAAGTAACGAGCCTTTGCAGCCACCGCCATCGTATTGAACGGCTTTAAATCCACCAGTTCTTGAATTTGCACGATCAGTCTCCCAAGCGCTCCAAGATTCGAGCCTTGATACGCTCGAGTCCCAAACCGCAATCTTCGAACAACTCTTCGGTTGTTCCTTGGTCAACAAAGTGATCTTCAATACCCAACACCAACGAAGGCGTCATCAAACCCTTCTTCGCCATCACTTCCAAAACAGCCGTACCGGCGCCACCCATCACGACACCGTCTTCGGCGGTCACAATGAGATCGTGGCTCTTGGCCACCTCTTCGATCATCGCTTCATCGATGGGCTTAACAAAACGCATGTCCACCAGCGTTGCGTGTAAATCGTCAGCAACACTGCGCAAACGTTCAACCATCAAGCCAAAGCCCAAAATCGCAACACGCTTGCCAGTCGACGTGGACTCACGCACCACGCGAGCCTTGCCCACGGGGACTTCCAACAATTCTCCGTCTTGCTCAACGCCCGGTCCCTTGCCACGCGGATAACGCACGGCGGCAGGACTGCCCAAACGATAGGCTGTCGTTAACATGCGACGACATTCATTTTCGTTCGATGGTGCCATCACGGTCATGTTCGGGATGCTACGCAAGAAGGCCAAATCGAATACACCATGGTGCGTTTCACCGTCAGCACCGACAAGACCGCCGCGATCGATCGCAAACGTCACGGGCAAATTCTGAATCGCCACGTCATGCAAAATTTGGTCATAAGCGCGTTGCGCAAAGGACGAATAGATTGCCACCACCGGGCGAAGACCGTTGGCAGCCAAACCCGCAGCAAACGTCACAGCATGTTGCTCGGCGATGGCCACGTCACGATAACGTTCAGGGAAGCGCTTTTCAAATTCGACCAAGCCGGAGCCCTCACGCATGGCGGGCGTAATGGCATAGAGCTTCTCGTCGGCTTCGGCCATATCACACACCCAACGAGAGAACACTTGTGTGTAGGTCGGATGAGCGGGATCGGAACACTTTTTCACGATGCCCGTCTTCGGATCGAATTTACCGACACCGTGATAGAGCGTCGGATCGGCTTCGGCAGGGCCGTAGCCCTTGCCTTTGACGGTCGACAAGTGCAACACCATCGGGCCTTGAAGCGCCTTGATGTTCTTGAGGACCTTCACTAAAACATCGATGTCATGACCGTCGACCGGACCGTAGTAGTTAAGATCGTAGGCGGAGAACAACGTGGATTCCGGCGCCACAAAATTGACGGTGCGTTGCTCGACACGCTTAAAGAAATTCCAAAGTTTGGGCGAACCCTTGATCGCTTCCTTAAAGTCGCTTCGCAAAGACGAGAACGTATCGCCCGAAACAAGCTTGGCTAAATGATGATGCAATGCACCGACCGAGGGCGAAATGGAGCAATCGTTATCGTTGACGATGACCAGTAACTTCAAACCGTCCTTGTAAGCGCCGGCTTGATTGAGTGCTTCAACAGCCATACCACCCGTCAAAGCCCCGTCACCGATCACTGCAATGTGCCAAGAATCCGTATCGCCTTGCAAGCGAGCAGCCACGGCCATACCCAAGGCTGCGGAAATGGAAGTGGAACTGTGCGCCGTGCCGAAAGCGTCATGTTCGCTTTCATTACGCTTTGGGAAACCCGAGAGACCTTCGTGCATACGAAGACGATCAAAACGGTCTCGACGTCCCGTCACCATCTTATGAGCATAAGCTTGGTGACCCACGTCCCAAACGATCTTATCGTTTGGAGAGTCGAACACATAGTGCAATGCCAACGTCAATTCGACCGCACCCAACGAGCTCGCCAGATGGCCGCCCGTTTGGGAGACAGCTTTAACCATGTAGTCTCGGATCTCTTGAGCCAAAGCCGGAAGCTTCTCGACGGATAATGCTTTCACGTCAGCCGGGCTCATGATGTTTTCAAGTAAAGCCATTCGTTATCGGTTCCTATCAATGGTCTCGTGCCATGATGAAGTCGGCGATTTCATGCAATCGTTGCGTCTTGCCAGCATAGCGTTCATCGGCTTCCAAGGCTTCCAAAGCACCCTTGGCGATGTTGTATTGTTCTTGAGCCAACTCGCGTGCCTTCTCAACCCCTAAAAGCGACACATAGGTGGGCTTGTCGTTGGCAGCGTCCTTCCCGGCCGTCTTGCCCAACGTTTGCGTATCGGCCGTCACATCCAAAATGTCGTCAATCACTTGGAAAGCCAAACCAATCGCATCGGAATACGTAACGATTTGACCAATCAGTGCGGCGTCCGGCATAGTGCTGCCGGCATAAATACCCATCAAAGCGGAAGCTCGGATCATGGCGCCCGTCTTCATACGGTGCATCATCGAAAGGGTCGGCAAATCCAACTGAGAGTGTGCAGCCAACAAATCGATTGCTTGACCGCCGCACATGCCGGCGGGACCGGCGGCTACGGCCAACAACTTCACCAATTGCACGACTTGTGCGGGATCAACCTTAGCTAACGTCACTTGTTGGAAAGCCAATGCTTGAAGCGCATCCCCCGTCAACATCCCCATGGCTTCGCCAAACTTACGATGCGTCGTCAATTTGCCGCGACGAAGGGTGTCATTGTCCATGCACGGCATATCATCGTGCACCAAAGAATACGAGTGGATGTATTCGACAGCCAATGCCAAGTGATCGGTCACGTCGTCTTGAGCATCGACCAATTGGCCGGCCGCATAAACCAACAACGGACGAATACGCTTACCGCCATCCAAAACGGCATAGCGCATGGCTTGGTGCAACTTCCACGGTTGCTTGGTTTCCATCGGCAAGGTGTATTGTGCGACACGCTCGAAATGTTCTGCACGCTCTTTAGCCCAGGCTTTAAAGTCCATCTTAACCTTCCCCTCGAAGTTCTTCGGCATCCACATCGACCAATACGCCGCCTTCTAACTTCTGCACGACTTGTTGTGCTTCTTTGAGTAACGTTTCACAGCGAAGACTAAGTTCTTTCCCACGCTTGTAGGCCTCAACGCTGTCTTGAAGCGTCAACTCGCCGGTACGCATCTTCTCCACGATTGCTTCCATCTCTGCAATCGCCTCTTCATAAGTGAGTTTTTCAACCGGTGTGACTCGTTTCGTAGCCATGGTGAAAGCCTTTCAATCTATCTAAATCCAATCTGTTAATTTTACCTAACTTGTCGCTTAGACATCAGCTTCATCAGCACTGCTTTTGACCTTTCTTTTCGATTGGTAACGACCTTTTCTTTTGCCATTTTCAGGCATAGACTTTCATTGTCAATCTTTACAAAATCACTGGTTTTTCGATGCAATCGCTCTGGATTTTGGTCTCATCGTTTTTGTTCTCATTGATGTCGGTTTTCATCAAGATGAGCAGTGACGATTTCGGTACGTGCGAGATGATCTTTTACCGCTCGTTAGTCTCTGTGATACTGCTCTATGCGTTCGTTCGATGGCGTGGATATTCACTTCGTACCGATTACTTGTTCGGACACTTCAAACGTTCGTTAGCAGGCACGGTCAGTATGTTTTTCGGCTTCTGGTCGCTCACCGTTTTGTCGGTGGGAACCAGCATGACGCTTTGCTACACGAATCCTCTTTTCATGGCGCTTTTCGTCGTCGCATTTGCCCTTTACATGCGACAACCTATCCCATGGAAATTGATTTCGATGATTGCATTGGGATTTGCCGGCATCGTCATCATTCTTCAACCGAGCTTCACCGGTGACGACCAGTTCTTAGGCGCCCTAGCCGCTCTTTTCTCCGCATTTTTAGCGGCTGTCGCCTATTGGCAAATCAAAGAGTTAGGACAACTACGAGAGCCCTCTTGGCGCATCGTCTTTTACTTCGCACTGTTTGGGGTC
>JAFNZB010000001.1 GCA_017383055.1 Burkholderiaceae bacterium
ACGGCATTCACACGCGGATCGGCCATGATGCTGATCGTACCCATACGCATGGGCGAAGTAGTACTCGAAGCCGAACCTTGTTTCTTATCTTGGTAGGCCTTTTGTTTGGAGAGGCCCGGACCGCCCAATGCTTGGACGGACTCCACGCCACCTCGACGTTCGGAAACCGTTGCACCGGCCACGCTTTGACCCATCACCATCCCACGAAGGATCGTTGCGATCCCCGGCACCGTGACCGTTTGGTCCATGCTGGAAATCGAGATGTCATCGGCCCAAGCATGCTTCACAGGGAAGACACGCATCACGATTTTTTCTGCCGAAACTGCCGTGTAGGTATCCACCGCTTCTTGAATCTGTGCGATATAAGACGCTGGTGCCGTCAACGTCAAAACGTTACCGAACTCATCGACTCGAATCGGGATGTCATCGGAAAGCAAACCCGATTGTTCCAACGAATCCAAAATAGCTTCGCCACTGCCGAAAGGAATCGAGATTTGTTCCTTCTTCACATCCTTTTCGTTAAAGAAATGGATGTTCTTGTCTTCCAACACGTAATAGCCGATATCGTAGGCGTCACCCATGGCTTGGATAAAATCCTTCCCCGCGATCGCTTTGAATCGACCGCTGACTCGACCCTTGATGCCGGCATCAAAGCTCGCAGACAAACCTTGCGTTCGAGCGAAGCTTCTCAAAACCGTTTTCACATCGTGACCATCGGCGAAATACGAGAACGGCTCGGTGAAATCATGAGCCATCGCCACCAACGGGCCCATCAGCAACGTTGCAATGACTGTTTTTAATCGAGATGCTTTCAAAATTTTCGCCTTAAAAAGTCAACTCTCCCGGAAACCAACCGGAAGACATGGAAAATCCAGAAGAGGCGGTCGTTGCATTGTCTCCTCGGAGATTTTGCTTCCACCAAGCCTGATCATTTAAAAATTCTTGCGCATGAGCGACGATTTGTCGCTCCGAAACCGCAGGCAGATACACACTACGATGCAACTCCAAACGACCGTCGTGCAAAGACAACACTGATGCACGCGTTTTCACGGTTGCCGCAATCAATTGGCCGATGCGAGTGAGCTCATCGTCTCGAGCCACGGTGTTTTCATCATTCAAAGAACCGAGATCGGCACTAAAAATGCACGTGCGGCCATCGGGACTTTGGATATTCAAATCCAACCCATCTTCTAAGAAATAGTGATACACACCGTCCACATCGGCAACGGCCTCTCGCCATTGAGCGGCTTGAGCGATCATCGATACAACCGTTGCAACATCCAAAGCCATAGTATCGTGCCTTCTTTATAAGTATTTGATATTCATTATATCAACCGTTCTTTTCACCCCTCATCGAACTGAGCGGGCTAAAGGCGGTCAAACCATTTACTGCCCGTCTCAAAGATGGATTCGAGCCACGGGCTGAACGGAAATTTCCGGCGTTACTTCTTGATAAGCCATCACCGACAATTCGTAGAACTTCGGCTCGATCAAGCGTCGTACGTAACGACGAATATCCATGCTGACCATCAAGACCGGCTTTTGCGTGCTATGACGATACTTACCGGCCGCATCGCCCACCGCATTCAAGATACGTTGAGACGTTTGCGGATCCAACGACAAGAACGCACCGGCTGACGTTTGACGGATAGCCTTACGAACGGTCTCTTCCACCGTGGGTTCCATCAAAATCACGGGCAACATATTTTGACCCTTCGAGTACATGTAACTGATTTGACGCTTCAATGCGCCGCGCACATACTCGGTCAACATCACGGCATCCTTTTCCTTCGGTGCCCAGTCAATCAAGGCTTGCAAAATCGTACGCAAGTCACGAATCGACACTTGTTCTTGAACAAGACGTTGGAAAATGTCCGAAATACGTTGGATGGGCAACAAACGCGTGGCTTCGCGAACCAAGTCCGGTGCACGCTCTTCCATTCGATCGAGCAAGAACTTCGTTTCTTGCATCCCGATAAAGCTCGAAGCATGACGCGTGAGCAACAACGAGAGGTGATAAGCCAAGATTCGGGAGTGTTCCATACAGACGATGCCGGCTTTAGCCAACTTCGCTTGATCTTCCTTAGGCACCCAAAGCGATTCAACGCCGGGCAAGAAGGAATCACCTTCAATGTAAGAAATACCCAACAAATCCAAGTTCGAACGCTTTTCGCGAACGATCACGTGATCCTTTAACAATTGACCCGTTGCCAACGGAATTTCATTGAGATTTAACACGTAGGCAAAGCTGCTCAAATTCGGATTCGGACGAATGTTGATGCCCGGGAACGGAACGCCCAAATCAAAGTACAAAGCGCGACGCAACTCAACGAGTTCACCATTGAGCGAATCGTAGTCCATCGCCGTGGCGATATCGGGCGAAATATCCAAAATGATGGGCACGGTCGGCGCAAATTCTTCACCTGCCTTCGGGCTCGAAGCTGGGTGCTTACCCCCCATCGGAGCCAAGGTCTTTTGCAACTGTTCTTCAGGGCCTGGCTTTTGACGATTGGACTTCGCATAAGAGAGCATTTTCCCGAAAAGGAAAACCGCTGCAGCCAACGTAAAGAGCTGAGGCTTCGGGAAGCCCGGAATCAAAGCGAGCAAGAAAATCAAGCCACCGGCCATTTGCATAGCACGAGGTTGAGCGAAGAATTGCTTACCGACTTGAGCACCGACGTCATCATTGGTATCGCCCGAGCGAGTAATCAAAATACCGGCACTGATGGCAACGAGCAAAGACGGGATTTGGGAGACCAAACCGTCACCGATCGTCAAGATACCGTAGACCTGAAGCGCTTCGGCTGCACCAAGATCACGTTGCGTAATACCGATGATGGTACCGCCGATGATGTTGACCACGGTCACGACCATACCGGCAATACTGTCACCCTTCACAAACTTCATGGCACCGTCCATGGCGCCATACATCTTGCTTTCCATTTGGACTTCGGCACGACGCTTTTGGGCTTCTTCCATGTTGATCACACCGGCACGAAGATCGGCGTCGATCGACATTTGCTTGCCCGGCATAGCATCCAACGTAAAGCGAGCGCCCACTTCAGCCACACGTTCGGCACCCTTGGCGACTACCAAGAACTGCACGATCGTGAGGATCAAGAAGACCACGGCACCGACCACGAAGTTGCCGCCCACTGCAAATTCGCCGAACGTGTAAATGATTTCACCGGCATCGGCTTGCAACAGGATCAAACGCGTCGTTGCGATGTTCAAACCCACGCGGAACAACGTGGTAAAGAGCAACATCGTCGGGAAAACGGAGAATTGCAACGGCGTCTTCACATACATCGACATCATCAACATCAAGAAGGACAATGCCAAATTGATGCCGATGAACGTATCCATCACCGGTGTCGGTAACGGAACGATCATCAAGCCGATGACGATCACCAACAACGCCACCATGGCGATGTCATTGTATTTTGTGATGAGCGAGACGTATTTACCCGCTTGATTAAACACTTTCATTACTTTGCTTCCTGACCGTTTTCACCGGAAAGGTAAAGATATTCATCACGAGCCACTTGGGCTTCTTCCTTGCGACCTTGAAGCCAAAGCGCTTGCGCTTTCAACAAATGCAGCGTGACCTCGCGACTCGACAAAGGCGCTCCCTTCATCGCTTCCTTCACATGAGCTAACGCTTCATGCCCGTCACCAAGTTCGACGGCAACGGCACCGAGCCCTGCCATGGCAAATCGATAATCGGACGATCCGGGTTCGGACAACTCAGCCAATGCCGCATAAACTCGCTTGGCTCGTTCCTCCATCCCCATACGGAAAAAGAGAAATGCCAAAACCGACAATGTCTTACGCTCTTGGGCGTTGATTTGATCGTTCATCGATTAACCCCCAAGCATCAAACCGCGATAGGCCGACAACAGCAATCCGTTTTGCAACAACGGATAAATTTCTTGCTTCAATAATTCTTGCACCTTCGGATTTTCGCTATGTTGAAGTTTGTCCACGAGCGCTTTCAATTGAGAATGAAAGACTTCCGGACTCACCAACGTACCGTCGCCAACGCTCGGGCACAAAAGCGCCTCAGCGGCCGAGCGTGAATTGACTGCACCGTAAAGGCCTTCAAGACTCGTTTCATTGAGCACGCTATTTGCCAAATCACGAATCTCGGGCAATTTGCCCGCTTCGGGCATTTGCATCAACTCTTGAATGCCAAGCGAAGGATTCAAAAGCGATTGAATCGGTGATGTCGCCATATTCTCAGTCTTTCCTTTAATTAAGCACGAGCAAGTTCGTCAAGCATCAAGCGCAATGCGTTCTCGAGCACTACAGCCGAAACCGTCTCTTCGGCAAAACGCGCCGTCAAAATGAGTTGGTTTCGAAAACATGCCACCGACAGCGCAAACGGCATATTCGTACGCCAATTGACTCGTTCTAAAAGCGAAGCGAATTTCTTCATCTCTTCGACTTCAAGCACCTTAGCAAAAACCAATAACAATTCGGACCCAAAGTCGTGTCGTTGAACCTCCAACGAAATCGAACCCACGCTATCAAACTCAAGGCTGACTCGATCGTTTTCATCCAATTCCAACCCGGGTAAACCAAGTCGCTTGCCGAACTCATTAATTTCAAAACTCAACATTTGTTATCGATTCCTTACTCGAGAGAGGCCAACCACTCGTCTTCACGGTTAACGACATCGTCGACCGCACTTTGAACGGCATCCATCACGACCATCAAGCCCTTTTCATCATTGAACAGGGCAACCGGGAATTTACGCACGGCTGCAAACAACTCTTGTGTAAAGAGCACTTCGTGTTCAAGATCGGGCGGTAAGGCCTTCATACAAATGTCGCGGATCTGGAATGCACTCAAGAAGTTACGATCTCGTAAATTAACGATCTCACCCAAGAGATCCATGGCGCTCATCGGACAGTTTTTAACACCGTGAACATCGCGCCAACGATTCATCACGTCTTCACAAAGCTTGAATGCGCTTTGCGTCAAACGCACGACACCAAGCTTGGTATGAATGCTTTCGAGATGAGTCTTACCCATACTCGGCGTCTCACAGTCGATGTCGGCACTGATTGCCGCAAACAAAAAGTCCATCGCCTTATGAAAATCATGACCGTACTTGGACTTGATATCGGCAAACACTTCATTGACGCTTGAGAATTCCCCGACCGTCTGACGATAGAGATCACGCGCACCCGATAACGACCCCAATTCAGGGAACGATTGAGCCGCTAAGGCGCCTTGAATGCCCAACTTGATCGATTGAGCATTTTGCGAGGCATACTCGCTGGAAAATTCTTTCAGTGCAGCCTTTTGTTCTTGAGAAACGCTCGGGTCGTCTTCGATCAAACCCAACGCATACTCCAAAGCAGCCCAAGCATCCGAGACATCTTTATAAGCGTCTTCCAAAACTCGTTGCATCGATTGGCGAGAGTCAGCACGTTTGAGCGATTCGACCAACTGATCCATCTTCTCGGCTTGGCCGTTTTTGACCATCATGACCTGATAGATTTCTAACAGGCGACGACTGATATCGCTCGCTTCGCGTTGCTTGCGATCTTTGATCTCGAAATCATCGGTGGAATTGACGGCGAAACTGAGCTCCTCAGCCGCATCAGCCAATAACGATTCAGCCGACGGCTTCACGGTCACCGTATGACCCATGAACAGCCCTTGGGCAGCACCCGTCGATTGGGTCGATTGGGTTTGAGCAAAGTTGGTTTGAAACCCTGCATTGATGCCATCAATCGTCATGAAGAATCCTTCGCAAATAAAGAGTACGAACGCTATACAAACAAAAAGCGCAATTGTATTATTTTATCAGCCTTATCAACGATTTTTACGGCTATTCAGGTTTTTCTTCGCTATCGATCGACAAAGCGATTCACACAACATCAGGACCCAAAACAAAGAGCCGCCATCCGATAGATAAGCGGCTCAAAAAAATGTTCTGATAACATGTTTTAGCAAGCTTTGCGACGGATCGTCCAAACGTAAGTCAAGAGGATCACATTCATCATCAAAGCATACAAAATCGCCGGAATTGCGATCAAATTATTGTTGAAAACAAAGGGGCTCGTGGCGGCTGCAATGGCTTGCGCAGCGTTTTGCATACCGATCTCAATCACGATCGTGCGTTGCTCTTTTTGTTGAAGCTTCAAAATCCAGGTGATCAAAACGCCACCGCCCATGGCCAAAAGAATCAACGTCGTCACGCAAAGCCCCAATTGACCGAAGCTATTGAGAATCGCCTCGTAGTTTTGGATAAAGAAGACCGAGATCAACACAATCAATCCCGGGAAAGCGATCTTCGAGAGCTTATCGTGAAGCTTTTGAGAAAAGGCATACCACTTGGCACGGATCGTGAGACCCAAAATGATCGGCACCATCATCAAAACCAAGTTTTGAACGAGAAGCTTACCGACCGGCAATTCAATGGCCATCCCCAACGAGTTACCTAACAACTGACCGGTCCATTCCATCACCATCGGAATCGTCACCAATGTGAGCACGCTGCTAAAAGCCGTGAGCGATACGGACAAGGCCACGTCGCCCTTAGCTAAAAACGAGAAGATATTCGAGGAGCTTCCGCCCGGGGAACAGGCGATCAACATGATGCCCAAGAAATAAATCGGCTCCAAATCAAAACACAAGCCCAATGCAAAAGCAATGGCCGGCAACAACACCAATTGACCGAACAATCCGCCCAAGATAGCTTTGGGGCGAGCAAAAATCATTCGGAAATCGTCAATTCGTAAAGTCAAACCCAAATCAAACATCAAAATCGTCAAAATGGGCAATACGATCAAAATCGTGGCGTTCATCAAAAAATCCGTTCAGAACCAACTTCAAAAGGAGCGTATTGTACAAAAAAACAAACGCTCCGAAAATTCGGAGCGTCTGTTTTTCGATGAGAAAACTTTAGAGGAAGATCTTCGTGCAGATGTAGAAGGTCGGCAACAAGAGTGCAACGGACCAAATCATGTAACCGAAGAAGCTCGGCATCTTCACGCCTCGTTCTTGAACGATTGCCACCGTCATGAAGTTCGGAGCGTTACCGATGTAGGACAATGCGCCCATGAACACGGCACCCATGGAGATGGCCGTCAAGGTCGTTGCGCCTTCACCCATCAAGTAAGCGGGATCGCCACCGGCCAAATTAAAGAAGGCCAAGTAGGTCGGTGCGTTATCCAAGAAACCGGACAAGGTACCCGTCATCCAGAAGAACATTTCATTGTTGTACGTACCGTCAGCGTTCGTCACCAAAGCGACCAACGGAGCAAAAGCACCGGCTTCACCGGCACGCAACATTTCAAGCACCGGCACGATACACACGAAAATACCGAAGAAGAGCTTAGCAACTTCAAGGATCGGATCCCACGTGAATTGGTTGCCTTCGCGAGCGGCCTTCGGCGTCATCACCAAAGAGAGGATCGCGATCGTGATGAAGATAGCGTCACGGCACAACGCTTCAAGCGAGAAGTGAACGTGCATGAATTCAAAGTGAACGCCGGACTTCCAGAAACCGGAGAGCAACACGGCACCGATCACACCGGCCAAGAACAAGAAGTTGATACCACCTTCAATCTTAAACGGTGCCTTTTCACCGGAGTGGACCTTGGCCATGTCTTCCTTCTTATAGAAGTAAGTATCGATCACCAAATAGATCGCGACCAAGATAGCCGTGGCAACCACCAACGGCATGAACATGTGCGTCACCGTCCAGAAGAAGTCAACACCACGCAAGAAACCCAAGAACAAGGGAGGATCGCCCAACGGCGTCAAGCAACCGCCAATGTTGGCCACCAAGAAGATAAAGAAGATGAACGTATGCATCTTGAATTGGCGATTTTCGTTGGCCTTCAAGAGCGGACGAATCAAGAGCATGGCTGCGCCCGTCGTACCCATCAAGTTAGCCATAAAGGCACCGACCACCAAAACGGCAGCGTTAAAAATCGGGGTACCGGCAAAAGAAGAACGGATATGAATACCGCCAGCCACGATAAAGAGCGTGCCCACAAAAATGATGAAGGGAACATAGTCACCCAACATGGCGTGAGCCATGGCACCCGATGCGGCTTGGAAGTCGTTATAAAGGAAGAGCGGGATGGCGCAAGCCAAAGCCCAACCCACGGCGACTTTGCCGAAATTGTGGTGCCAGAAATGAGCACAGAGCAAGGGACACAAAGCGATGCAGAGCAAAATACCTGCGAAAGGAATTGCCCATGCGAGGGACAATTCAGAACCGTTGAGACTTGCGGCTTGAGCAGCCACCGGAATCAAGGAAAAAAGACCCAAGAGGGAAGAAAGAATAGTTTTAGTTTTCATTTTCTTTTTTGAGATTGATAAAAAATCAAAGCCCATTTTACAAAAAAATCCGTTGATTTTTGTCAAAATGGGCTTTCATTCGTCTATTTATGGCCTTTTTTAGGGATTCGGGATACCAAAAACTTGGCGCAAGTAAGCCAAATACCCTAAATCTTCACACATGCTCTTATTGGGCGTATCGCTGATCTTGGCCACGGGTTGACCATTGGCCTTCGTCATTTTGATCACGATGTTAAGCGGCGCCGGCCCCAAATCGTTCGTCAAATTCGTACCGATCCCAAAGCCCAACTTCACGCGACGTTTAAAGCGACGGAAGAGCTCGATCATGCGCTCGAACGTCAAACCGTCCGAGAAAATGAAGGTCTTCGTCTTCGGGTCGCAACGATTGGCACGGTAGTGCTCAATCATGCGCTCGCCCCACATGAAGGGATCACCCGAGTCTTGACGCACACCGTCAAAGAGCTTGCAGAAGAACATGTCGAAATCTTTTAAGAACGGTTCGATCCCGTAGACGTCAGTCAACGCGATCCCCAAGTCACCACGGTATTCCTTCGCCCACATTTCAAAAGCGTACGTTTGAGAATCACGCAAGCGCGGACCCATCGCCTGACAGGCTTGAAGATATTCATGCGCCATCGTACCCAAGGGCAACAACCCCATTTCCTTGGCGTAATGAACGTTACTCGTACCGGCAAATTGTTCGGGCAACTGAGCCTTCAAAGTTTGAATCACTTCGGCTTGCCATTCACGAGAGAAGCGGCGGCGAGTACCAAAGTCAGAAATGGAAATGAGTTCGTTATCGGGCTCAGCCTTCACCATTTCGATCTTTCGCATCAAACGCCGACGGCCTTCAGTCTTGTCGATACCTGCCGCGACATGACGGAAATACACTTCGTTGACGATGGCCAACACCGGGATCTCAAACAAAATGGTGTGTAGCCACGGCCCTTTGATCGAGATATCCAAAAGGCCGTCTTTTTCTTCAACGGTGATGTACTTGCGCTTGAGTTGGAACAAACTCAAAAAATCAACGAAGTCTTCTTTGATAAAGCGAAGCGCTTTTAAATACTCCAACTCATCTTCTTTGAAACGCAACGAGCAAAGGTGATCAATTTCAGCGTTGATCTCATCTTTATAAGGCAACAAGTCAATGCCTTCATTTCGACAACGGAAACGATACTCGACGTGAGCGCTCGGGAACTGATGCAACACGCATTGCATCATGGTGAACTTATAGAGGTCGGTATCCAATAACGATTCGATGATCACGATGTATTCCTTTCGTTTCGGGCAGATGAGACCGATTGGATATAGTCTACGAGTTTTCGCAAAAAAAGTTTTGCGCTAGAATAGGCGGATTACTCAATAGTACTCATTTTTGGAGATCAACCGTGGCTCACGTAGTTTGTGAATCTTGCATCAACTGTACCGATACGGCTTGCGTGGCCGTCTGTCCGGTCGACTGCTTCCGCGTCGGTCCCAACTTCCTCACGATCGATCCCGATGAATGCATCGACTGCGCCGTGTGCGTGCCGGAATGCCCGGAAGAAGCCATCTATCACGAAGACGATGTGCCGGCCGGTCAAGAAGAATTCATCGGTTTGAACGCCGAATTGTCGAAGAAGTGGCCGTCCATCACCCGTCAACGTCCGCGTCCCGATGACGCCGACCAATGGCACGGTGTGGAAAACAAGCGTCAATACTTGAAGACCGAGTAAGTTTTTTCGATAGAAAAAATCTATAAGACTCGTTACGAATCTTTTCGTAGCGAGTTTTTCTTTTTTGTGCTTCTCTACAATAAAGGCAACTAAAAGAAATCCCTATTCGGAGAGCCCCATGAGCCTCATTCCCTCAAAAGTACTGACAACGGAAAAAGTCGATGATCGATTGGTCTTCATGACCGTCGAAAAACCGACCAATCTCACTTACAAGCCCGGTCAATTCGTGCGTTGTGCGATTCCTCTCGTCCAAGAACCGAAATCGGACGCCGATTTCATCGCCCGCCCCTATTCAATGGCCAGTCACCCTAGCGATGACGTGTTGGCTTTTTATATCGCCAAACTCCCTGATGGTGAAATGAGTCCGCAAATGTTCAACCTTAATGCGGGTGACATCGTTTATGTCGACGATACCGCTTGGGGCATGATGACCGATATGCGATTGGCCAAAGGGGAGACGCTTTTCTTGATGGCCTCGGGCACGGGTTTGGCCTCATTTCTTTCCTTCATAAAAGATGGCCTTTGGTCTCGTTACGAGCGTGTCATCGTCGTGCATAGCGTTCGAAAAAATATCGATCACGTGTTAACGGACCGCTTTAACGAACTCGCTCGTGGGCATGAAAATGCATTCGATTTCGTCAGCATCACGACAAGAGAGCCGAATGTCTCTAAAATGAATGGTTTCAACGAACGTTTGCCCGCTTTGATCGAATCGGGCGAATTCGAAAAGAATTTAAATGTGGAATTAACGCCCGAAAAAGCGCGCGTGATCCTTTGTGGCAATCCCGAATTCGTGGCTGCCGTCAAAGGAGTTTTAAAGCAACGTGGCTTTAGCGCTCCGCGTCGCGGACAGATGGGCACCTTGGTTTCGGAAACCTATTAACAAAACACCATGACTTTGATCGAGCAAATTGACGATATCCTTCCTCAAACTCAATGCCGCCAATGTGGCTATGACGGTTGCATGGCTTACGCCTGTGCGATCGCCATGGAAGGCGCTCCTATCAACCGTTGCGCTCCGGGCGGTCAAAAAGGCATTGATGAGTTGGCTCGCTTGCTCGATCGTCCTAGCTGCGCTCTTGACCCCGAATACGGTCAAGAAGTGCCGCTCGAAGTTGCTCAGATCAATGCCGAGCAATGCATCGGCTGCCGTAAGTGCGTGGCCGTTTGCCCGACGAACGCCATCGTCGGCGCTCCAAAGCGCTTGCACGGCGTTTTGACCGATTGGTGCACGGGTTGTGCCTTGTGCGTGACACCCTGCCCGGTCGACTGCATCGAAATGGTGCCCGCTCCTTTTGAATGGACGCGAGAACGTGCTCACGCCGCACGCGATTTTTATCGCGCCAAGCTCGTTCGTGAAGAAAAGCGTGAAAAACAACGCCTTCAAAAGTTAGAAACCGATAGCGACAGTGCTCGCGCCAAGAAAAAAGCCTTGATCGCTTCGATCCTCGATCAAGTCAATTTGAAGATTTAAGCAAGTTCCAGGGGGACGGTATGAACAAAGAAAAACGTTACGAAATCATGCGTCGTTTGGCTGAGATTCGACCCAACCCCCAAAGCGAACTCAATTACACGACCCCCTTTGAACTCCTGGTCGCGGTCGTCTTATCTGCCCAAGCGACCGATAAAGGCGTGAATATCGCTACGGCCAAACTCTTTCCCGTCGCCAACACCCCAGAAGCCATCGCGGCTTTAGGCGTTGAAGGTCTCACACCCTACATCAAAACGATCGGGCTTTATCGCAACAAAGCCAAAAACGTCATCGCATTGAGCGAAATCCTTCGCGACCGCTTCAACAGTACCGTTCCCGACAACCGCGAGGATTTGGAAAGTTTGCCTGGCGTCGGTCGAAAAACAGCCAATGTGGTTTTAAATGTTGCCTTCGGTCAACCCACGATCGCAGTCGACACCCATATCTTTCGCGTGAGTAACCGTACAGGTTTTGCCGTCGGAAAAACGCCTTTGGAAGTAGAAGAAAAACTGCTCAAAGTCGTCCCCAAAGACTTCAAAAAAGAATCGCACCACTGGATTCTTTTGCACGGCCGTTACTGTTGCAAAGCCAAGAATCCGGACTGCTCCGGCTGTCCCATTCTCGATCTGTGTGAATTCAAAGACAAAAATCTTTCCTAAATCATCTAGATTTCTCTGAAATTCTTCGATTTTTCAGGCCGTTGAACTTGGAGAAAGGGTTAACCCTATGTCATAATCCATAGTCCTATTTTGGAAAGGATTTTTGATGGATTTCTCCGGTTTTATCAATTGGCTCAACGGGATCGTATGGAGTCCCGCGTTGGTTTGCCTTTTGTTGGGCGGCGGTTTGTACTTCACCATTCGTACTCGCTTCGTCCAATTGCGCATGATGCACGAAATGGTGCGTCTCATTTTCCAACCCAAAGATGACGATTTGGGTATTTCATCTTTCCAAGCGCTCTCGATGACCTTGGCCGGTCGCGTCGGCACGGGTAACATCGCCGGCGTTGCCACCGCCATCATGTTCGGTGGTCCGGGTGCCCTTTTCTGGATGTGGGTCGTCGCCATTTTGGGTGCTGCATCGGCCTTTATTGAATCCACGCTCGGCCAAGTCTATAAAGAAGAGATCTACCATCAATTCCGAGGCGGTCCGGCTTATTACATCGAAAAGGGTCTTAACAACAAGTTCTTTGCTTGGGTCTTTGCGCTCTTTACGATCTTCTCTTGCGGTTTGTTCTTGCCAAGCATCCAATCGAACTCGATTGCCCTGTCGGCTCAAATGGCATTCGGCATCGAACCGTTGATCACGGCCGTGGTGATCACGAGCTTACTCTCGTTCATCATCTACGGTGGCTTAAAGCGCATGGCAACCTTCGTGTCTTGGGTCGTCCCCTTCATGGCACAAGCTTACGTGGTCGTGGCCATTATCATCATTTTCGTTCATTGGGAACGATTCGATGATGTGTGCGCATTGATTTTCTCGAGTGCCTTCGACTTTGAAGCCG
The DNA here is from genome assembly GCA_017383055.1 of Burkholderiaceae bacterium. Taxonomy (GTDB): domain Bacteria; phylum Pseudomonadota; class Gammaproteobacteria; order Burkholderiales; family Burkholderiaceae_F; genus Aphodousia. Next base: position 13,019 of record JAFNZB010000001.1, read on the forward strand.
CAGGTGGTGCCATGATCGGTATGGCCATCCAATGGGGTGTTAAGCGCGGTCTTTATTCCAACGAAGCCGGCCAAGGTTCCGGCCCGCACGCCTCTTCTGCCGCAGCGGTGAGCCACCCAGCCAAGCAAGGTCTTGTTCAAGCTTTTAGTGTCTACATTGACACGTTGCTCGTTTGCTCAGCCACGGGTTTCATGATCCTCATGACGGGTTGCTACAACGTGGTCAGTCCCGAAGGCGGATTCTTATATCAAGCGTTGCCAAACGTAGAAGCGGGCCCTGCCTTCACGCAGTTTGCGGCTGACTCTTTGTTGCCGAATTTCGGTGCTCCGTTTGTGTCGGTGGCTTTGTTCTTCTTCGCCTTTACGACGATTTTGGTCTACGTCTACATCACCGAAACGAACGTGGTCTACATCAACCGCCACTTCAAGAAGCCGTGGTTGATCCCGGTGTTGCGCGTTTTGGTGATGATCCCGACCGCCTACGGTGCCGTCAAGAGTGCCGACCTCGTTTGGACGATGGGTGACATCGGCATGGGCGTGATGGCATGGATGAATATGTTTGCGATTTTTGCTCTCCAAGGCGTGGCCTTCAAGTGCTTGAAGGACTATGAAGCTCAACGAAAAGCCGGTATCAAGAACCCGGTCTTCCATCCTGAAAAGTTGGGCATCAAGAACGCTGATTTCTGGACGAGTAATCGTGCGGAAATGGCCGAGGCTGATGCCAAACGTGAATCCGAAGTGATTTTTGAAAATCAACGACCGCGTAACCTCTAAAAGCGATCGCTAGAAACAAACAACGCTCATTGGCCTAAAACCAATGAGCGTTATTTTTTGTTCTGATCGAACCAACTGTTCTAACGCGTTAGTTCCAATCGGCAGACCAATCAACCTTGACGCATTCTTCTTCAAAGTCAATTTCGATGACGTAATTTTCCACCATCGGGATGTAGAAGCTCATCGCCTTTTCGTCTTCCGGTTGAACTTCCAAAAGAT
>JAFNZB010000011.1 GCA_017383055.1 Burkholderiaceae bacterium
AATCTTTTCATTGTAAGCCAATTGCTAATAGGGCTCAAGGTGAAAAATGGCGGGGTGGGACAATCAAAATCAAATATTTCGAAAAAAGATCTTGGCATCCCTAATTGACGCAATGTTAACGGTGGTGCGGTATACTCAGTCCCGTCAAGTAATTTTTGAAAAATTTACACAGTTAAAGCCTCTCAGAGGCTGACGTTTGAAGGAAAGAATTCCATGTCTGATCGTTTGGTGATCGCTACCCGTGAAAGTCCGTTGGCTATGTGGCAAGCCGAGCACGTGCAAGCCCTTTTGCAAAAACAATACCCCGAGTGTTCCGTTGAGCTTTTGGGGATGACTACGCGTGGTGACCAAATTTTGGATAAGACGCTCTCGAAGATCGGTGGTAAGGGCCTGTTCGTGAAGGAACTTGAGGTGGCCATGATGCAAGGTGCTGCTCATTTGGCCGTTCACTCTTTGAAGGACGTTCCGATGGTGTTGCCGGAAGAATTTGTGTTGGCGGCCGTGAGCGAACGTGAAGATCCGCGAGATGCTTTTGTGAGTCCGAAGTACGCTTCGTTGGATGACATGCCTGCCGGTAGTGTTGTCGGTACGGCAAGCCTTCGCCGTGAATTGATGGTTCGTGCTCGTTATCCGCACTTGACTGTCAAGCCCATTCGCGGCAACGTCGGTACGCGTTTGAAGAAGTTGGATAGCGGCGAATACGATGCGCTTGTGATGGCTGCGGCCGGTTTGAAGCGTTTGAAGTTGCAAGAGCGTATCCGTGCCGTGATCAGCGATGAAGTGTCGTTACCGAGTCCGGGTCAAGGGGCCTTGGGTATCGAATGCTGTGCGGGTGATGAAGCGACGATCGAAGCCGTCCAATTCTTAAATGATCCGAAGACGGCCGCTTGTACGGCGGCTGAACGTACGGTGAGCCGTTTGTTGGGTGGCTCTTGCCAAGTGCCGTTGGCAGCATACGCGACGATCGACGGTGACGAAATGCGTCTTCGCGCTTTGATTGGTGATCACACCACCGGTGAAATGGTCACGACCGAACTTCGTGGTCCCTGGACGACGGGCATCGAAATGGCTCAACAAGCCGTCCAAAACTTGATGGATCAAGGCGCACAAACCTACCTTGATAAGATCTTAGGAAAGTAAGACATATGCAATCATTTGTCCGTCCTGTGATTTTGATGCGACCGGGTGCCGCCAACGACCGTTTGGCCGGTCGTTTGAACAATCTCGGTTTGAATGTTTGGAAGTGGCCGGCGTTTACGATTTTGCCGCCCGAAGATTCCGAACGCGTTCAACAACGATTGAGCCATTTAGAATGTTTTGACATGGTGCTTTTGGCGAGCCCGGCTGCGGTGGCGGCCGCTGCCGTTCACGTTCGTCATTGGCCAGAACACATTACGCTTGCAACGATCGGTCAAGGCACGGCTCGCGCAATCCGCGCCGTATGGGGCGAAGATACGCACATCGTGGCTCCGGGTGGCGACTCTACGGAGTCGGGTTCGGAAAAGTTGTTTGAAATCTTAAAGAGCCAAGGTTTTCCGGCTCGAGTGTTGATCGTTCGCGGTCAAGTCGGTCGCGAATGGTTGCGTGAGCAATTGATTGCGCATGGCACGGATGTGGAAGTGTTGCCTGCTTATCAACGTGCACCGCTTGAATTGACGACCGAACAACTTTCTCAATTGCGTGCGAGTTTGATGGGCCCGGCTCCGATCATTTATGTGACGAGTACCGATGCCGTCGGAGTGCTGTTGCATGCCGTTAAGGGCATTCGCGGTGCTCGTGAGTGGATCTTGAAGGGCGATGCGATTACGATCCATCCGCGTCCTCAAGCTCAATTGGTGGAGGTGGGGTTTGTCGATCCCGCTATCGTTTCTGCCAAGGATGAAGAGGTGACCGAAGAGATCTTAAAGCGTCTCAACCGCACGACGTTCTAATCTTCGTCGATAAAAAAGCCAAGTACTAGACACTTGGCTTTTTTTATTTAAATCAAAGATTTAATTTTTGTTTGTCGGTGTTCTTTAGCCGAAAACTTCTGGGTCAATGCCGGAGTAACCGTATTCGGGCATGGCATCGATTCGGGCCATATCATCGTCCGTGATCTCAAAACCGAAAAGGTCAAGATTTTGAGCCAAGCGTTCCGGATTGACGGTCTTGGGGATGGCCAACACGTTGTGTTGTAAGCACCAACGCAAACACACTTGAGCGACTGACTTTCCGTACTTTGCGGCCAATTCGTTTAAAAGCGGATGATCGAGTACGCGGCGGCGACCCAAAGGACTCCAAGCTTCGACGACGATGCCGTTGGCTTGGCAGAAATCGACGCATTCTTTTTGCATGTAACCCGGATGGAATTCGATTTGATTGACCATCGGGACCATGCCGTCATCCATCAAGGGTTGGAGATATTTCGGCATGAAGTTGGCCACGCCGATTGCCTTGACTCGACCGGCGGCATAAAGTTCCTTCAACGCACGCCAAGAGCCCAAGTTTTGTTCTTTCCAATCGGTGTACTTGGATTCGCAAGCAGGCCAGTGGATTAAGAACAAGTCCAAATAATCCAAACCCAAACGATCCATCGAGGCTTCAAAAGAGGCCATGGTCTTTTCATAACCGCGTTCCGTCCCCCAAACCTTACTCGTGACAAAGAGTTCTGAACGATCAAGACCGCATGCACGAATACCCATGCCGACGCCGGTCTCGTTGTTATAGCGAGCAGCCGTGTCGATCAAACGGTAACCGGCTTTGACTGCGGCAACGACGGCTTCAGCCGTGGGGGCGCCGTCAGCGATTTGAGACGTACCGAAACCGACACGCGGAATCGTCAAACCGTTCAATAAGGGGTAAGTGGCGAAGTGATCCATAACAAGACTCCCGTATTCAAGTGACACGAGAATCATTGTAACCAAGTCGATCATCGAGTCGTCTTGGTGTTAGTCCGCACTAAATGTTAAGGAAGGTGAGTGCAAGCAAGATTGAGCTAAAGGCAATCCATTGACGAGTATTG
>JAFNZB010000185.1 GCA_017383055.1 Burkholderiaceae bacterium
AAAAGAAACTATTCCTTCAATTAAACGAAGAGAAAACGAAGATTCGATATGTAGCAGACTCGGACGTCAAGTTCCTTGGATTCGGCTTCTACAACAGAAAGGATGAAATCAGAGCGACTCCCCACGAAAAGTCCAAGGATAAATGCAAAACGAAGCTCAAGGAACTCACCCAACGGAACAAAGGGCAATCTCTCGATACCTTCCGAACCAAACTCAAAGAATTTGTGGTTGGATGGGTGAACTATTTTAAGGTCTCTGATATGAAGCAATTCATCAGAGTCACGGACGAATGGCTTCGAAGGAGAATCCGCCAACTCTACTGGAAACAGTGGAAAAGGACATGGACAAGAGTGAAAGCCCTCGTCAAATTAGGGCTGTCGAAAACAAAAGCGCTGATATTTGCAAATACTCGTCAATCATACTGGCGAATCGCAAATTCGAAGATGCTCTCCTATACCTTGAAGAACGACTTCTTAAAGAAGATGGGATGGGTTTGTCTTGGCGATATCTATCGCTAAGGGGTTATTAACAACCGCCCACTACGGACCCGTACGGTGGGTGGTGTGAGAGGACGGTGATGGAATTAATCCATCACCTCCTACTCGATTTTTGGAAAGCCATCATGTCTTTTGTGTTTGCTCCCGCTCCCATGGCCGTCATTCCCGTTGACGGTGAAAAAGATCTTTATTTTCCTGTCCACCGTGTGTACGGTGTGGCTCGTAACTACGCAGCAGTGAATGCTGCTTTGGGTGAAAAGACGCCGCCGAGCATTTTCTTGAAGCCCGCTGACGCCGTGGTGCCCGTGGATAAGCATGGTGTGACGTTGGATTTTCCGGTGGCAACGGAAGACCTTCACCATGAAATCGAATTGGTGGTGGCGATCGGCAAGGGTGGCAAGAATATTCCTGTTGAAGAAGCTAAGAATCATATTTACGGTTATGCCGTCGGTTTGGATTTGACGCGTCGCGATTTGCAACGTGCCTCTGCCAGCAAGGGCATGCCCTGGGATAGCGCCAAGGCTTTTGATGAGTCTGCTCCCGTTACGCACATCAAGCCCGCCGCTCGCACGCCCGAACCCGAAAATCTCGACATTTGGCTTTACATCAACAATGAAAAGATCCAATCGGGTAACACCAATGAAATGATTTGGGGCGTGGCCGAGCAAATCAGCTATCTCTCGACCCTTTGGGAATTGAAGCCCGGTGATTTGATCATGACGGGGACGCCCGCCGGTGTCGGCGCCATCAAGCGTGGAGACCAATTGGAAGGTGGCGTACAAGGCGTGGGCGTCTTGAAGGTTGCTTTCAAGGCTTAAGAGGGGATTTGCATGAAAGTCATTTCTGCTGAAGTTGGTTATGAAATGATGAAGACGGCCAAGGAGCCTTTCGTGCTCCTTGACGTCCGTCATGCGGCCGAGTATGAGCGCGGTTTCATTCCGGGCGCCGTTTTGTTGGATAACGACGACATCCTTCGTGAAGAAAATTTGGATGTATTGCCCGAGGATAAAGAGACGACCTTGATCGTTTATTGTCGCTCGGGTCGTCGTAGCAACATTTCCGCTCGTAAGCTTGAAGCCTTGGGTTATACGACCGTCTATGACATGGGCGGGATTTTGGATTGGCCTTACGAGATCGAACGCTAAGTCGAAAAAGTTTCTGGCATGAAAAAACGGCATCTACCGTGAAGGTGGATGCCGTTTTCAGTTCGTCTGAACGCGAGCTATTAGGCCATAGCCTTGATAGCAGCAGCCAAGCGGCTCTTGTGACGAGCAGCAGCGTTAGCGTGCAAAACGTTCTTACGAGCCATCGAATCGATGACAGATTGAGCCTTTTGGAAGGCTTCCGTAGCAGCAGCCTTATCGCCAGCGATCACCAACTTGCGAACGGACTTGATAGCCGTGCGGTATTGGGAACGTTGTGCGGAGAGGTGCTGATTGCGCGCAACAGCTTGACGAGCGCGCTTACGAGCTTGTTTGGAGTTAGCCATTGTTTATCCTTGCCTTATATTAAAGTGACGGCTGTTAATTTACAGCAGCCGCTTTCAAAGGCATTAAGCATTGAAAAGCGCTTCAGCACTAAACGGAAGCGGCTGTTAATCTCTCGTCCAACGGGGTTTGTTGCATTCGATTAGGGCATAAAAACACGCCAAAGATGAACGCATCGTTGGAAAAGTCCCCTACTATACCAAAAAGTTTCCTCAGTCTCAAGTAAAATGTCGTCAAATTTCGAAGATTTTGCTCTTCTCTGTTGTACAAAACACAAAAGCTAGTTGCCCCGCACCCCAAGGCGGGGATTTTGAGCCATTGTCATGAGTTTATTGAAGGCCGCAGCGACCGTTTCGTCGCTCACATTGATCTCTCGTATCACGGGCGTGATCCGTGACATGTTGATCGCCCGCTTTTTCGGTGCATCGGTTGCAACCGACGCTTTTTACGTGGCGTTTCGTTTGCCCAACATGCTTCGACGCTTGTTTGCCGAAGGGGCATTCCAACAAGCATTCGTGCCGATGCTCTCGGACGTGAAAGCCAATCAAAGTGAAGCCGAGGTGCGTACTTTCATCGATCGTGTCTTTAGTCTTTTAGCCACGGTCGTTTTATTGGTGAGCATTTTGGGTGTCTTGGCTGCACCGGCACTCGTATGGTTGATCGCCGGCGGCTTGGCGGAGAATCCTGCCGGTTTTGACTTGGCAAGCGAGATGACTCGCTGGATGTTCCCGTACATCTTCTTTATGAGCATGGTGGCGATGAGTGCCGCGGTACTCAACACCTGGAAGCATTTTGCGATCCCGGCCTTTACGCCCGTGTTGCTCAACTTGTCTTTCATCACGTTTACGTTATTGTTGACGCCGCATCTTGAGCGCCCGATCTTTGCCTTGACGTGTGCTGTGGTTGCGGGCGGCGTTGCTCAATTGGCGATTCAAATTCCTTCGTTGATGAAGTTGGGTGTTTTGCCCCGTCCCGTCAACCCCATCACGGCCGTTAAAGATTTTGCCGTTCGTCGCGTGATGAAATTGATGGTGCCGGCCCTCTTTGGTGTGGGCGTTGCACAACTGTCATTGTTGATCAACACCAACATCGCCTCTCGATTAACGACGGGGTCGGTGACGTGGCTTTCCTTTGCTGACCGTTTGATGGAATTTCCGACGGCGCTTTTAGGGGTGGCATTAGGAACAGTGCTCTTGCCGAGTTTGTCGGCAGCCATTGCCAAGCAAGACTTGGTTCGTTACAACGCGTTGTTGGATCATGGTTTGCGTTTGGTCGTTTTGTTGGCTGTCCCTGCCGCGATCGGTTTAGGGTTGATGGCCGAAGCGCTCGTGGCGTTCTTGTATCAAGGTCGAAATTTCCAAGCCTATGACGTGATGCAAACGAGTTTGGCTGTGATGGGTTATTCCTTCGGTTTGATTGGGCTCATTGCGATTAAGATTTTGGCACCGGCCTTTTATGCACGAAAAGACATCCGAACGCCCGTGAAGATTGCGGCAGTGAGTTTGGTGTGTGTGCAGCTTTGTAACCTCGTGACGGTGCCAGCTTTCTCGCACGCCGGTCTTGCCATTTCGGTTGGGGTGGGTAGTTGTTTGAATGCAGCACTCTTATTAGGCACACTCATTCGTCGTGGCCAATATCAACCGTTAAAGGGGTGGATCAAGTGGATGACGTCCGTCATCATTGCGTCGATCGCAATGGGTGCCACGCTCGTTTATTTGCAAACGGGCGTTGATTGGGCGGGGATGCAATCGGAATGGTTGATGCGGGCGGGTTTGGTTTTGGCCTACATCGTTGCAGCCGTGGTGGTCTATTTTGGGATCTTGGTGGCGTTCGGCCTTCGTCCTCGCCACCTTCGTCCCAAGCACGATATCTAACCGTTAGTCTTCGATTCGGTCAAACGGCATTTCTTCGGGCCATTCGATCAAGCGATCGTGATCGCATTGGTCGATGGCCTCGGGACCCAAACGGGCCGTGTTGACCGCATAGTTCAATTTGGCATAGACGTTGGCGACGTCTTCCAACAAAATCTCTTCAGCATCGAGTCGTTCGTCACCCAAACGGTCGATGGTTTCCGACAAATATTCCAAAGTATCCGAGAGGGTGGCGGTGAGCCATTCGCGATCGATCGTCATTGTGGGTGAATCCTTCAAAAAAAGCCTGTAAAACCTTGTGTCAATCAAAGAAAAAGCAAAAGAGAATGCTTACAATCTATTGATTATAAGTTAGTTAGTTTTTTCGTTCCCTCACTCCCTATTGGACGTCAAAAAAATGGCCGGTATCTTTGTGAAATCCACTCTCGCATTCAGCGTGTCTTTGGCATTGGGCTCGGTCGCTCAAGCCGCTTATTTGGGCCAACTCAAAGTTCAAAGCGCTCCGGCGCAAAATTTTGTCGCCACGGTTCAAGTCCATGATGTCGACTCGACGGCGAAGTCGTTGTTAGCCAAGCTTGCACCGAAAGCGACTTATGATCAATTTAAAGTCACGATGCCGCGAAGTGCCCAAGGCCTTTCCATGGCATTGGTGAGCAAGAATCCCTTGACCTTGAAGATTTCCGGCAAGCAACCGGCTCAAGAACAAGCCTTCCCGTTGTTGCTTGAATTGCATGAAGGCGATCAAATCAAGGTCCGTCAATACAACATTCGCTTGGGCGCAACGGGTTCTGTGGAACCGACGGCTCCGGTCGTGAAGGTGGCTTCAAGTGCCTCGACGGCGCCGGTTGCCAAGGCTGAACCTGTCGCTCAAAAGGCGGCCCCTGTGAAGGCCGTGGCTGCTAAGTCCGCCAAGAGTGAGAAAACGATGACGCCTTTGGAGCGCATGAAGGCCAAGGGTTACGATTTGAGTAAGCCCATCACGATCGAAGAAGGCTATACGCCGTGGTCGTTGGGTGTGCTTTATCAAAGTCGCTATCCGGGTGCAACGGTCAATCAAGTGTTGGTGGCATTGGCAGTGCATAATGCCGAAGCCTTCCCCAATGGAAACGTTCGTCAATTGAAGACGGGCGCTAAGTTGAGCGCGCCGCCCGCATCGCTCGTTCAATCGATCAATCGTCAAACGGCTCACGAAATCGTTCAAAAGGGTTTGAACATTCAAGAAGTCGCACAACGTCCGATGCCGATCGAAACGGCAAAGCCTGTTGCTAAGAAGGTCGTCAAGCCCGCACCGGTCGTTGCGCCGACTCCCGCTCCGGTCGTTGAACCCGTGAAGCCGGCTGAACCCGTGGTAGAAAAGATCGAGCCCAAGGTTGAAGAAAAGCCGGCTGAAGCACCGGTCGCTGCCCCGCAAGAGCCAGCCGCTGTTGCCGAAGCGCCCGCCGCACAACCTGCAGCAGAAGCGACTCCTGCACCGGCTCCTGCGCCCGAACCTGTGGTGAGTGAACCCGCACCGACCTTGGAAATCATGACGGAAGAAGAGGTCAAGCCTGAAGAAGAATCGAGCTCTTGGTATTGGTGGGTCTTGTTGGTCGTTCTTTTGGGTGCCGGTGGCTTTGTGTTCTGGCGTACCAAGCAAGGCAAAAAGGTCGACTTTGAAAGCTTGAAGAAGGCCATGCAAGAAAAGGGCATGCCGCGCAAAGAACCGGTTGTCGCTCGTCCCGAACAAAAGACCGTGGTCACTTCGGCAACGGCCGTGGCCATGAAGCCCGTGGAAGAGGCGCCTGTCGTTCAAGAAGAACCGACGTTCTTGCAACCGACGCCGCAACCGCAACCGGCACCGAAGGCAGAACCTGTCGTGGCGATGAAGCCCGTGGAAATGCCCAAGATGCCCACTCAAGACGACTCGTTTAACGTGTTTGATTTGGTGAGCGAAGATGCAACGGTGACGACGAAGGAACCTGCGAAGCCCGCAACGCCTGTCGCGAAGCCCAC
>JAFNZB010000186.1 GCA_017383055.1 Burkholderiaceae bacterium
GATAGCGTTCAAGTGCACGATAGACGGTCTTACCGATGTTTTGAGCTTCATGAGCGCCAAGACACTTCCGACCGGAAGCGACACGATGACGGTTAGCCAATGTACGTAATCCGTTCTCGGTCAAGTCGTATTCTTGGTGGAGTTTTCGAAAGATTTGATTTCGTTCAGACCCTTTGTGCATCTCGCGAGCTTCTCGCCAACGAACATCTTCACGCATGCGTTGAAGACGACCGAGAGCCTGAGAGAGCGTAGCATTGTAGAGCGTACGAGCAAACGAGAACGTCTTCGACAAGATTCTGCGTTCTTCGTCACCTGTAACCAAAGGAAGTTCAACAATAAAAGTATTTGCACTAGCTCTCATAATGAGCTAATGCTAACATTTTTAAAGTTTTTTTGCTATCCTTTCCGCCATTGAAATGACGGCTTGACGCAATTTTCTATCAAAGGAAAACTTGTGATTTGGGCATTTTGGTGGGACAATTCCACGTTCACTAAAAATCGAGACAAATTATGCTGGCCTGTATTGCCGTCTTTTTGCTCTTGCAAATCATCGGCGAATCAATTTCTTTACTGCTAAATCTGCCCATTCCCGGTCCCGTACTGGGGATGGTGATGATGCTCATCTGTTTGATTCTCAAGTACGGCCTCATTGAAGAGGTCCGTCCGACTGCAAACATCCTTTTGGCTCATTTGGCTTTGCTTTTCGTGCCTGCCGGCATTGGCGTTATTCGTCAAACCGAGCGAATCACATCCGAATGGCTCGCTATCACGTTAGTCATCGTTCTGGGAACGGCGATCACGATGCTCGTCACCGCCTTTACGATCCAATGGACCGCCAAATACTTAGGAGTCGATGATGACACTGAGTGAACTTTGGACTCCCATTTCTGCAATGCCGATCTTTTGGCTTTGCGCCACGTTACTCGCCTACCAGCTTGGGATCATCGTCTATAAAAAAAGCGGTTATTTCTCTTTATTGGCGCCGGTCATCGTTGCGATTACTTGCTTGATCACTTTGTTGTTAGCGACCGACACACCTTATGAGACCTATTTTGCTGGCGGCCAATTCATCCACTTATTGCTAGGCCCAGCCACAGTCGCTTTGGCGATTCCGCTTTATGACCAACGCCGTCGTTTGGCCAAGCTTTGGGCTCCGCTATTAATCGGTGTAGTCGTCGGCTCATTCGTCGGCATCATTTCGACCATTGCGTTATGTGCTCTTTTTGGCGCAAGCTTTGAAAGCGCCATGTCACTCGTCCCCAAGAGCGTGACGACTCCGATCGCCATGGGCATCGCAGAAAAAATGAAAGGCATCCCGGAATTCACCGCCTGTATCGTGGTTATAACCGGGATTGTGGGCGCTATCATGGCCGCCCCCCTTTATAAACTTTTCGGCATCAAGAAAGATTTCATCAAAGGCTTTGCCTTGGGGCTTTCGGCTCACGGCATGGGTACGTCCCGTGCTTTCCAAATCAGTGAAAAGGCTGGCGCCTTCTCTGGTCTTGCCATGGGACTAACGGGCATCGTAACCGCTCTGATTGCCCCTTACGTTGCCGCCTGGATTCTTCCCCTTTTCTACTAACAAAAAAACAGCCGTTTGATTTCCCCAAACGGCTGTTTTTAAATTACACGCAATTAATCCAACGTGTCAGCAATGGATTGAGCAAGACGTTGAGCCAAAGCCTTTTCGTCAGCTTCAACCATCACGCGCAAAAGCGGTTCGGTACCCGACGGACGAATCAACACGCGACCGCGACCAACCAGTTGACGCTCGGCCTCTGCCATCGCATCGATCATCGGTTGATGAGACTTCCAATCAAAACCCTTTTCAATGCGCTTATTGATCAACACTTGCGGGAAGAGCTTCAAATCCTTCGTCAATTCAGCCAAGGATTGGTTATTGCGACGCATCGCTGCCAACACTTGCAAACTGCTCACAACACCGTCGCCCGTTGTTTGACAATCGAGCACCAACAAGTGACCCGACGTTTCACCGCCAAAGACCCAACCCGGACGAGCCTTCAATTGTTCGAGCACATAACGGTCGCCAACCTTCGCACGAACAAAATCGACACCTAAATCAGCAAAACGCTTTTCCAATGCATAGTTCGTCATCAAAGTCCCAACGGCACCCAGAACCTTTTCACGGGCCATGCGATCGAGAACCATCACATACAAGAGCTCATCACCGTTGTAGACATGTCCGTGAGCATCCGCCATGATCAAGCGGTCTGCATCACCATCCAAAGCAATCCCAACATCGCAACCGTGTTCGGCCACCTTCTTAGAGAGCATTTCAGTGTGCGTAGCACCAACACCGTCATTGATATTGAAACCGTTCGGTTGATCACCAATCGCGACCACGTCAGCCCCCAATTCGTGGTAGACCGCCGGAGCAATGTGATAACCGGCACCGTTGGCACAGTCAACCAAAATACGCAAACCCTTCAAATCGACATCGCCGTCGATCGTGGACTTACAGAATTCGATATAACGGCCGGCTGCATCTTCCAAACGCCAAACCTTACCTAAATCCTTGCTTTCGACGCATTCAAAGCCCTTGTCGAGTTCATCCTCGATTTCCAATTCCACTTCATCAGGGAACTTCGTGCCGGCAGCCGAGAAGAATTTAATCCCGTTATCATGATACGGATTGTGGCTGGCGCTAATCACCACACCAGCATCGGCACGTTGAGCACGCGTCAAATAAGCAATGGCGGGCGTTGGAATCGGACCACACAACACGACATCCACCCCTGCGCTCGAAAAACCAGCTTGAAGAGCAGCTTGGAGCATATAGCCGGAAACCCGCGTGTCCTTACCGATCAAAACTCGAACACGTTGACCCGGCAAAGCATGGCGACGCAACACACGACCGGCGGCTTGACCCAACTTCATCACGAAGTCGGGCGTGATTGGAGCCTCACCCACTAAACCACGAACACCATCGGTCCCAAAATATCGACGAGACATAAAAAATTCCTTTACATTCGTTGCTGTTTGGTCATTAACCAAATTTTAAGCGCATCCACAGTCTGTGCAACATCATGGACACGAATAATTTGTGCTCCGCCTTGCATAGCCAAAAGAGCCCCCGATACGGAAGCAACCATGCGATCTTTGACCGAACGACCAGTCACTGCTCCCAAACTCGATTTGCGAGACAATCCCACCAAAATCGGATAACCCGATTCAACAAAGCGAGTCGTATTAGCTAGCAAAGCAAAATTCTGTTCAACGGTTTTCCCAAAACCAAAACCGTAATCCAAGCAAATGCGTTCACGATCGACCCCTAGCAATTCACAATAACGAGCTCGATCCAACAAATATTCTTGCACTTCATCGACGACATTTTCATAGTCGGGCGCATCTTGCATCGTTTGTGGCTGCCCCTGCATATGCATAAGGCAAACGCCTACTTTGCTTTTGGTAACGACCTCTAAAGCGCCCGGCATCGTAAGCGCCCGAACATCATTGACAATGTGTGCACCAGCCTTGATTGCCGCAGCCATCACCTCCGGCTTACTCGTATCGACAGAAATCGCTTTACCACAATCTTTTAACGCTTCAATGACAGGCACCACACGTCGAATTTCTTCTTCTACCGAAACCTCTGCCGCACCGGGTCGAGTCGACTCCCCACCGATATCCAAAATATCAGCACCCTCATCAATTAGTCGCAAGGCGTGCTCAATGGCGGCAGCCATCTCATCATGAGCACCGCCGTCGGAAAAAGAATCCGGCGTCACATTGACGATCCCCATAATCAAGGGGCGACTCAAGTCCAATTTCATCGAGCGACATTGCCAAAACATGGGAGATCCTTTCTTAGTGCCAATGTCGAAAACTATATCAGAAAGGCACTGACGAAATATTTTTTAAATTTTTTCTCAAAAACTCTTGTCTTTTCCAAAAAACTATTGCATAATTCTGTTTCGCACTTGAGGCGGGGTGTAGCGTAGTCTGGTAGCGCGCCTGCTTTGGGAGCAGGATGTCGGGGGTTCGAATCCCTTCACCCCGACCAGTCCGAATGCGACAGATTGTTGAACCGCCCGTAGCTCAGTTGGATAGAGCATCGGCCTTCTAAGCCGAGGGTCACAGGTTCGAACCCTGTCGGGCGGGCCAAAATTTGATGGTGGGAATAGCTCAGTTGGTAGAGTCCCGGATTGTGATTCCGGTTGTCGTGGGTTCGAGTCCCATTTCCCACCCCACAATTCTTGGTGTAGATTACAATCTGCACTGGATGAAAAAACGAAGCCTAGCGCTTCGTTTTTTTATTTCTACAGACCCAATCCCCTCACAAACAAAAAAAGCAGCCGAAGCTGCTTTTTTGTTATAAACCTGTCATTAGTGTTGCAAGTTACGCAAGGCTTTAATGCGCTCTTGAATCGGCGGATGGGATGCCAACAAAGAGCCGAAACCGCCACTAATACCGAACCCCTTAACGCTACCCGGCAATTCAGACGGTTGCATACCGCCCAAACGAGCCAAGGCATTGATCATGGGCACGGGAGATCCTAATGCTTCTGCAGCCCCGGCATCGGCACGGTATTCACGATAGCGAGAGAAGGCTGCCACAACCATCGAACCCAAAAGACCCAAAACCATATCGAGCACCAAGCTCGTGATGTAATAACCGGCACCCGGCGCATCGTCTTCATTACGAAGAATCGAGCGGTCAACAAAGTTACCGATGATGCGAGAAAGGAAGACCACGAACGTGTTGATAACACCTTGCATCAAGGTCATCGTCACCATGTCACCATTGGCCACGTGACTCATTTCATGTCCCAAGACAGCTTCCACTTCTTCCTTATTCATCGAAGCAAGCAAACCATCGGAAACTGCCACCAACGAATTGTTACGAGAAGGACCGGTTGCGAAAGCATTGGGTTCACCGTGATAAAGCGCCACTTCCGGCATTGCAACACCCTTGGCCTTGGCCAATTTTGCCACCGTTTCAACAATCCAACGTTCGGCTTCGTTGCGCGGACGATTGATGTCAATCATTTGCAAGCCCATGGACGTCTTTGCCATGGTCTTACTCATAAAGAGACTCATCAAGGCACCGGAAAAACCGATGATGGCTGCAAAGATAAAGAGCGCAACCACGTTTTGTTGACCGCCTGCAATGCGCGAAAAGTCCACACCAAAGAACCAACTGACAAGATTCAAGATAACGCTGAGCATTACCAAGATGGCCAAATTGGTCAAGATGAATAAACCAATGCGTTTAAACATAGAAGTCCTTCAAAGACAAAATAATGAAAAATCACACACCCGTAAGTGTACGGGAAGCACTGTTAATAACTAGGGTGCTTGCACCGATAAAATGTAACAAACTACAAAATTAGTAACGTTTCGGCGGATAACTACCCCAAGACGAGCATCCCGGGCAAGACCATTGGAAACTACGTGCTTGGAAACCGCAATGAGTACACTGATAACGACCGATACGGCTCACTTCAGGCTTGAGCAACTTCACCAACAATTGCAATTCAACGTCATCGGGACGCTCTTTCAAGCGCATCTCTGCCAGCAATTCAAATGCCAACAAATTGGGATTACTCGTCAGCGCTTCCTTCAACAGATGTTGAGCAGCTTGCGGACCCTCGGTCTTGGCAATGAATTCTGAGGCGATCAAAAGCGTTTCCGGTCCCGGATAATCACTCAATGCACGATGAACGATATTGGTCGCTTGATCATGTTGGCCGATTTGTTCATAGGCTTGAGCCATACGAGCAATGACCAAAGCCATGTGATCGGGCGAAAC
>JAFNZB010000187.1 GCA_017383055.1 Burkholderiaceae bacterium
ATCTTATAAGTCGGATAAACCTCTTCCATATATTTATAAGTACGAGCGATCATGCCACGAGCACGAACGGGAGGCTCTGCCTTCTTGTCCACGATCTTCATTTCACAAGCACCGAACGTCGAAGGCGTTGACGGATCGAGCAGTTGGAAATTGTAGTTTGAACGCAAAGCATTCACGGCACCAATGGCCGGATACAAGTTGTACATGTCAGCTTGCATGAATTGGAACGTGCGATTGGCTTTTTCTGCACATTTGCGGCCCTTAAACGTTTTGCCCTTTTCCACACACAGCGGATGACCGTTTCGCCACTCGGCAAAAGCGCGACCAAAGTTTTCAGCCGGAACAACGTGTTCCCATTCGATGCGTTGAGCACGCTTAGCATGCATGGGCTCACCGTTACGATTGAGCGGTAACTTGAAACCGTCAGGACGCTTAACATACTTGCGTTGATCGTACTTCGCACCACAGTAGATCGTCACACGGCTCGCCGCCTCTTTATAGACATGGTTTTCTAACTTCTTTTTCGCATCCGAAAAACTGTCGATGCGCTCGTTACCAGCTGCCCAAGCTCCGCTCGATAACAACAAAGCCAACACGCCCACGGCCGCACGCTTTAAAAACATAGAGATCCCCTAACTTCTAAATATGAGTCAACCGACTCAATCTTCCTGCACGAATGCCCAACTTGTCAAGGCTTCTGGATCTTGTATCGAAAGATTAGTGACTGCGAACAAAGGTACGTAATCCTAATCAACTGAAAACATCTTCTCAAAAGGTAAATTTCCATTTATTTTCATTGACTTAACAAACGCAAAACATCAAAATCTCGACTCAAGGGGAACATTGCCCTCACGTGACACCATCGTGCCCATGAGGTTTTCTAATCTTTAGTGGATACAGATTATCATGCAAAAACAATCGCTCGTATTAGCCATTTTGGGTGCCATGAGTGTTTACGGTACCGTTGTCCTCGCTGGCGAGGTGACCATTTACGGTGTTGCTGACGTCGGTCTCAATTACAGTCACGTCAAAACCGGTGTTGCAAACGCCAAAGACAAAGTCGCGATGAAGTCTGGACAAGAATCCGGATCTCGCTTGGGCATTCGCGGTTCGGAGGATTTGAGTCCGGACGTGCGAGCCGGATTCGTACTCGAGACGGGCTTTGATCTTGACAACGGTCGCCTCGGTCAAAATGATCGACTCTTCGGTCGTGAAGCCAATCTTTTTGTTCTAACGCCTTATGGCGAATTGAGCCTTGGTCGCGTGGGCGGCATCGGTGGCGGAGACGGCAGCTACGGCCTTTTGAGTAATATCAATCCTTTTGGAACGAGTTGGGGTGATTACGCCACGAATATCTCTAACTTCATGGTCAGTGCGACCCGGATGGACAATACGATTACGTATCTCACACCCGCTTGGGACGGCTTGCAATTCTCGGCACAATATTCATTGAAGGCTGCAAGTGATGCTGATGACCTTGCTTACACGCCGGGTGAAGAAGGCAAATCAAACGCCAACCGTTACATGGCATTGGGTGTCAGTTACACAAACGGCCCTTGGCAATTAATCGCTACGATCGACTCCATGGATTACGCCAATACCTTGCCCTATGGTGAGGACAATTCGATTGTGGCGACCATCGGTGGATCTTACGATTTTGCCTGCGTGAAGACTTATGTCGGTATGCAATATTTCGACAAAGCGGTCATGAGTTTGATTAGTGGCTCCCGTGACATTGCTTTTGCCGAGGTTTCTAATGTACCGCTTGAAGGCTATGGGGTAACGATCGGCGCGGATATGCCAATGGCAAGTGGTACAGTCAAAGTTGCAGCCGGTTGGCTGGATGCTGAAGAAGTTGATCATCGAGACCATTCATTTGATCGTTACGGCGCAACCATTGGGTATGAGTATCATTTGAGTCAACGAACGAATTTTTACACAGCCGCTTCTTACATGAAAACTACGTATGACTTTGGCGAAAAGACTGACCAAAAGGCAACGGAAGTGTTAGCGGGCATTCGCCACTTTTTCTAAAAAATTAAAGACTAATCAGTGCAAGGAGCCGCTTTTTTGCGCTCCTTGCTTATTTTTTAAGCAAATGGGTAATCCGTGCGGATGATAGGGGTTAACATCTAAATCAAAACCGAGTATCCTTGAGATATCGATATGCCTGATGGCAGGAATGTTTGCGACATTACCAATCAAAGATTGGTTGATTACAGGATTAATAGAAAATGGCTTTACCTTCTATGGAAATGGTTCGTGAGAAAAATGCCGATATTTTCGCTTTGCGTGTTTTGCCGGAAGTGTTGACGCATAACATCGGCCGCAATGACGATAAGCCCGCATTGACGCAGTGGTATGCCGCCGAAAAGCAATGGAAGACCTTGACGTACAAGGAACTCCACGAGTACGTTTGCCGTTGGCAACGAGCTTTTATGAAGATGGATTTGGAACGCGGCTCTCGCGTGGCCATGTTGTTGCCCAATTGCATTGACGCCGTCGCCTTTGACTTGGCCGCTTTGTCTTGCGCTTTGGTGCCGGTTCCTTTGCACGCCATCGACACCCCGGGGTCTTCGGCTTTCATCTTGAACGACAGTGAAGCTCGCGTTCTCGTGACGGCAAAGTCCCTCAAATGGAAGGGCATCCGTGAAGCCGACAACCTCCCGCATTTAAAGAGCGTGATCATCACCGACGACGAATTGCCCGAAGGTGAAGTGACGCAAAACGCCGGTATCGCTGTGACGAAGTTGGCTGATTGGTTGGCCGACGCCGAAGGTTTCGAATACACGCCAGCTGAACTCAAAGAAGACGATTTGGCCGCTTTGGTCTACACGTCCGGTACGACGGGTCGTCCGAAGGGCGTGATGCTCACGCACTTGAACATCATGTCCAACTTGAAGGGCATTTTGGGCAATATCGAACCGACGCGTGATGAGCGTTGGTTCTCCTTCTTGCCCTTGTCTCATACGTTCGAACGTACGACGACGATGTACTTGTCTTTGGCCATGAGCAATCGCGTCTACTTCAACCGCAATATCTTGCAAATCGTTGAAGACTTGAAGATCGCCAAGCCCACGGTCATGATGAGCGTGCCGCGTATCTACGAACGCATCTATGCTCGCGTCCAAGAAACGTTGGCCAAGAAGCCGGCGATCGCTCGCTACATTTTCGATTGGGCCGTTGAAAGCGGTTGGCGCCAATTCTGTAAGGCTAATAACCTTCCGGTCGAACACACGTGGCGTGAATTCTTGGATCCGCTCATGGCCGGCTTCTTCGAC
>JAFNZB010000002.1 GCA_017383055.1 Burkholderiaceae bacterium
GATAGTTTTGCTCAAGCTTGATCAAATGACGGATACGGAAATCTCGTTGGAAATCCGTCATATTGCCCACATTGGCACCACGGAACGCATAAATGGATTGATCGTCGTCACCCACAGCGAAGACGCAGTTGCCTTCATACTCACGATGACCGTTGGGATCGAAGCCCCCCAAGAGCTTTAACCACTTGTATTGCAAACGGTTCGTGTCTTGGAATTCGTCCACCAAAATGAACTTGAATCGTTCTTGATAATGACGACGAATGAGAGCATTGCGAGCGAGCAACTCATAAGAGCGAAGTAAGAGTTCACCAAAGTCGGCCACACCTTCACGGTTGCATTGCTGCTCATAAAGCTCGTAAATCTTGGCGTATTGGGCGCGATCACCAAATTCGCCCATCATGTCTTTGGCACGAAGCCCTTCTTCCTTGGCGGCACCAATGTAGTTTTGGACCTTCTTGGGCGGAAAAAGCTCGTCACTGATACCGTGGACTTTCATCACACGCTTAATGGCGGACAACTGATCGGATTGATCCAAAATTTGGAACGTTTGCGGCAAACCGACTTCGCGATAGTGCTTACGAAGCAAGCGGTTACAGAGGCCGTGGAAGGTCCCGATCCACATCCCTCGGGTATTGATGGGAATGGATGACGTGATACGCGTGAGCATTTCCTTCGCGGCCTTATTGGTAAAGGTCACGGCCAAAAGCTCATACGGAGACGCCATATTGGATTGCAACAAATAAGCAATGCGCGTCGTCAACACACGCGTCTTACCGGAACCGGCACCAGCCAAAATCATGGCCGACTCTGCAGGAAGACTCACGGCAGCTTTTTGTTCGGGATTGAGTTTATCGAAGAAATTAACCATCACGACCACTAACTAAATAAAAATTCGTACGTAGAAAAGGCTTCAATTGTGCCAAATTTTAAAACTTCAGGCCTTATTATTTTTTGCAGCCTTTAGAACCATTTCTCGAGCTAAACTCCAAGGCAAACGACTGCCTGCTTTTTGCATTTTTTCCAAAAGCTCTAAACTTGCCTCAACTGAGAGTACCTTTTGTATCACCAATTGTTCCAGCAAAAAAATCGTTCCTTTTAGCGATACTTGTTGTTCTACTGCGGCTTTTCTTAAACGCAAATCACCAGTTAACAGCGTTGTCCTACGGACTTTCGCTAAAGTCAAAACTAAAACATCGTAGTAACTGAGACCACTATTTTGGTATTGAGACATGAGTGGCAAAAAGAATTTTTGCATCTCGTTGCCGGATAAAGAATCAAGCGCAAAACCTAACGATCGAATACTTTTTTCCCAATCCGACAACTCATCGACAAGCAAATCCTCCGGAATCACAATTCGAAGATCGAGCCGACGCAATAACGCCAACTGATTAATGACACAAAAATCCAAAATGACACACGTATCACTAATCAGCATATCGCGCATGCAAGTGCTCTCCGCCTAGCAAGCGCTGACGTAAATCAAGCGCCGTAATATGCAACAATTCCATTGCTTTTGAATGCGACAAAACGCCCTCAACAACGCCTCGGTAAACCAATTGCTGAACCAATTGTGGTTTTTCTACAGGCATATCTTGATCGCCAGGTTCTTCGACTTTCCACCCCGACTCTTTAATGAATTTGTTGAGTACTTGAGATTCCCGCGTAGAAATCACTAGCAATTCCGACAAACGTTTGACCAATGCTTGCAAACTGATCAAATACTTTTCTTTCAGAATCTGTAATTCGGCAAAACTAACTTGCTTTCTCCGTTCACCAATCATTTGGAAAATAGCGTCTCGTGGAATCAAGAATGCCGATGCAAATCGATTGCAATAAAGCTCCAAATCAGTGTCTGCTACTTTACCGTTCAAAAGCAAATGCCCAAGCTCATGAGCCAAGGTAAAACGTTGACGACAAGTCGACCACGCCTTAGAAATCACCATAATTGGAATATCGTCAGCCTGAGCACTCACACCTTCAAATGCAAATTTCGTTTCCAAATCCACACATTTGACCAAAATTCCCTTTGACTCCAGGAGACCAATCAGGTTATAGATCGGATCAAACCCTAGTCCCCATTCATCACGAACACGAAGCGCCAAATCTTCGACATCCTCCATAGACAACTCATTTTCTACAAGGAAATCAATCGGCTCGTAAACCGGCAAGGAAACTTGGCTGGCAAAAATCTCTCGTAGCTGAAGCCATTTTTGAGCCTCATCTTTCACCTTATACTCAATAAAATTGAGCATCGAATGCGACAATTTTTCCCCATTTCGATAGGAAAAATTGGCAACTTCAACTGCATTCGGACGAAAGAATGAATCAACGGACACTTCTAACGCTTTGGCCAATTTCACTAACACCACGGATGACGGAAAACTCTTTCCACACTCATATTTGGAAATCGCCATGGTGCTAACACCAACCTGCGTAGCCAAGTCACCTTGAGTCATTCTTTTCGCTTTGCGTAAAGACCTTACACGTTGTGGAAAATTCATAATAATCGCTCAGGAAACCCCTGTTTTCAAACAGGGGAGGAATGAGCGGCGTGGCTCTGCCACGCATACCCATATCCATCGTTTAAACATAATCGTTTGCAATATCGCCACGAGATTCCCTGTACGGTTCCCTCTCTCGTTTGGATATTGAAACTTCCACTTTGGCGAACGGCTACTCGACCCAAATACGTACCTTTCTTCTTACCTTTCGGTACGAAAGCTTTCACCATGTCTCCCGTGGCAAATCCTTTGACTCGTTTACTAGCCATCAAATAGCCCCTTGGGAAACCAAATTTTGTCAATCGCGTTCGTTGATACGCACCACGACCATTACTTGTTACCAACAAGGTATTGAGTTGGTTCCAATTATTTACAGCTCGAACGTCTCCGACACACAACGCATCCAAATGATGCGACTTGGGAATGCCCAAACGATTGCGGTTGTATTTCGTTTGCGCGCCCGTTGCTGTTCCAACAGATAATCCCGTCTCAAGCAGTGCTCGATACAGCGACCAACGCGTCGCGTTCACAGCCGTTGCATCTGACAATGGATGCTTTAACTGCGATTGAATCTTCTTTAAAAGAATCGGTCGATCTTTGAGAAAATCTTCTAATGACCGATTGGACTTTAATTGGTTGCATTCAACACAGGCTAAAACCAAGTTTGATACTCGATTAGTGCCCCCCTTCGATTGGGGGATGACGTGATCGATGTTTAGCGGCACATTGGTTTTGCCACAATAGACACAATGGTGTTGGAACTTTTCCAACAAATACTCACGAACTTCGTACTGGTAAAGTTCGCCACGTTGATACTCAATACCCGCAATGTCCGACATTTGCATCTTTTGCATATCGATCTTCACCAATTCCATTTGGATGTGAGTCATCGGCACCAATTTTCTTAATTTTCTCACCCAAGAGAGCGTCGTATCAACACGATGCTTGAGTGAAGGAGGCAACCATCCTTCCGGTCGAGTGCGGTTATTAAAGCGCTTAGCCCGATAACGAAGCGTTCCACGACGTCGACGACGCATGCCGCGTCGAGCTGTCAGCGCTTCACGAATAGCCAATCCACGATGCTTCAAATCGATGAAGTTGATCGGATGAACAATTTCCTCGTTCTCAACACGTACGACTGCCATACCGGTCGTTCGACTTCCCGGATCCAACTTTAAACTGACCGGTTGTAGTTCAGAGTTATCAAGCTCACGGTCGACCAAACGAATAGTAAACGGAAAGAGCTTATGGATTCGGGCTCGGCCCTTTTTCAGTAAACGTCGGGCACGGGACGCCGAACAAGGCATCAAAGGCTTGTGATGGCGATCCAAAACGTAAACTGAAACGGACATAAAATAAAAAAATCCTTACGGATAACAAGACTTGCGTCTCGTGACAAGTTAAGTTCCGAAGAACTTGCTGTTCCCCTCGCCAAGGTTGATAGCCGGCATGATGAATCGTCCCGTTTCGTGCATAACCCAAAACTTGTCTACTGACGATTCTTACAGGGCTTGGAACTGAGGAAGCATTCCAAGGTATGTCTTTAACCTACTATTCAACGTAGTGCAACCGAAGTTGCACTTAGGCTGGTCAATCAGGCTATGTTTCAAGCCTCTGGCTTTAGCCAGGGGTTAATTGACTGATACACCTATCTCACTGATTTATTATTAATTTCATTTTGATCTCTTTAAAAATAAAAGTATTGATTCTCCTCAATGGTTTAATTATTTAAAGAATTAAAACAATTATTAAACCGTTGAGAAAAAGATTTGTGCTAAACGAAAATTAGTATTTCGCTTTTTTAGGTTGCGTTTTAGAATCTGAAGAACATTGGGAGGACCTCTTATGAACAAGAAAACCATCGGTATCATCGCAGGCTTTAACCAAAAAGCCGCTGTCGCAATCAAAGCACTTTTGTTGGCTAATGCGGGCGATGACGAACTCAACATCGTTTTAAGTGACGAGCAATTCCGAATCGATCCCGATCCCCTCTATAAGATGAGCGATCGTAAGATCTTCGTTTTTAACGAAACGGAAAAATTGGCAGAAATGGGCTGCGATTTAGTATTAGTCCCGGATTTCGCCAGCGCTCCCTTCATCGATGAAGTGCAAACGGAAGTTCAAGTCAAGGTCTTGGACATCAAGACCGCTTTGATGAGCTTGATGGGCCCTGAAGCCCCTGTGATGGGTATCCTTGATAAAGCGTTGGCGGGTGACTGTGCAACGGGTACATGCGACATCAGTCAACGCATGAAGATGGTCTTTTTGTCCGACAATGATCAAGCACGCTTGGATGCCAATCGTGAACGCATGCGTACAGTCGGCGTTTGTGAAGAAACGTTGGTCGTTTTGAAAGAAATGTGTGAAAAATTGTTGGCCGATGGCGCTCAAGCCATCATGCCCAATTGCTCGCATTACGCCAATGCTCAAAAAGAATTAGCCGAAGCCGGTTTCCCCGTGATCGACGCTTATGAAGCCTATGCCAAGGTCGCACTTCAAACGTGCACGAAGCGTTTACCGAA
>JAFNZB010000188.1 GCA_017383055.1 Burkholderiaceae bacterium
AAAAGAAGGGATCCAAATTCAGGCTTGGTCGCCGTTGGGTCATGGCGCTTTGGTCGATGTGCCTGAAATTGCTCAAATCGGTGCCACTCATGGTAAGAGCGCCACGCAAGTGATCCTTCGTTGGTGTTTGCAAAATGGCGTTTTGCCAATCATGAAGAGCCGTTCGGCTGAGCATCAACGTGAAAACATGGCAATCTATGATTTTGAATTGACGCCTGAAGAGATGGCAGCTATCGATGCCCTCCCCTTGATGGGCTTCTCGGGATTGGAACCTGATCACGTGAGTTTCTAATTTCTCGTCTCTAAAAGATTGGGCAAGGTTTTTGTGAACCTTGCCCTTTTCTGTTCCTCAATGGCGGTCGTCTTCGCGGTAGTTACCGAGGATCTTTAAGAACGTGCAGTTGTTGCGAACGTTCTCAAGTGCCTCTTTCACGGCAGGATCGTTCAAATTGCCCTTTAAATCGATGTGGAAGAAGTATTCCCAGGATTTTCCGACCAAGGGGCGAGATTCAAGGTTCATCAAGTTAAGTCCACCGTGATAGAAGTAGCCCAATGTCTTATAAAGTGAACCCGGTTCATGCTTGACTGTCAAAACTACCGTGATTTTATTGGCATCGGCAACGGTTTGAGCCTTAGGAGCCACGATCACGAAACGCGTGGTGTTGTTTTCGTTGTGGTTGATGTTGGCTAGCAGGACCTTCAATCCGTAGAGTTCGGCGGCTTTCTTACCGGCTACCGCCGCTAATGACACGTCTTCCTTATGCGCAACCATTTCGGCGCTCTTCGAAGTACTGTAGTATGGGACCGGCTCGATTTCCGGATGATCCTTTAAAAAGTGTTGGCTTTGTTTGAGCCCTTGCGGGTGCGAATACACTTGGCGAATATCGCCCAAGGTGGCATCGGGCAAGCCCAAAAGATTTTGTTCGATCTTCAAACGGCGTTCCCCAACGATCGCACAATCGTGCTGACGCAAAAGGTCATAGACTTCGGTGATGCCGCCCGTCGACGAATTTTCGATCGGAAGTACCCCATAGTCCACTGCGCCTTGAGTCAAGGCTTCGATGATGTCTTCAAAATGGTTGAAATGGATACGATCGTACGTTTCGCCTTCGAAATACTCATCCAACGCTTGATGGGTAAAGGAACCCGGCGCGCCGAAGCAAGCAATGCGCATCAAGCCCTCATTTTTGACGAATGAGCGCACGGGGACGGCGACTTTAGGTGCATTTTTAAATTGCATTTGCGCTTTTCGGCCGCTTGAGGCTCGCATCATGGCTTTTAGATGCGCTTCGTCGTGCGTGGCAATGGCATCGCGCCATTCGTGCAATTGATCGGTGTAATGATCGATCTCATCGACCACCTTGTCGGCATTCGATAAAAAGAGCTCGGTCCAAAGGTCGGGATTGATTGCGGCTACTCGGGTGCCGTCTCGGAAACTCCCCGCGCTAAAGTATTTCGTCTTTTCATTAAAAGAGGTGGAATTCATCAACGCGACTGCCGTGATGTGCGGCAGATCGCTCGTGTAAGCGATGATGCGATCGTGTTCGTCAGGCGTTGCTCGCACTGTGTGCCCAAAGCCGATCGCCAATGCAAACGCTTCAAGCCAGGTCGCAGCTTCGGGTGTGTTTTCAGGTTCCACTACCACGATGTAATTGGCGCCGTCAAAGATCTCAGCACTGGCTAAAGCCAACCCTCGACCTTCTCGACCGGCCATCGGATGACCGGAAATGAATTCCCCAGTCCCCTTTAAGGCTTTTCGCACTTGGCTTCCCAAATCTTCTTTGATGCCCGCCGCATCGGTGATCAAAACATTGGGATTGAGGTGTTCATGATTTCGTTCGATGAAATAGACGATGGCAGCCGGATAGACGGCCATGATGATCACGTCGGCTTCTTTTAAAGTGGGATCATCGTCCGTGACGATCGCGTCGATGATGCCGGCTTGCAAGGCCTCTTCAGCCACGGCGCGGGTACGGTTATAACCCAAGATGCGCTTCACACCCAAACGTCGTAACGCTTTGGCATACGATCCCCCGATCAGTCCGAGACCGACGACGGCAAACGTCATGTTTGACCATTGGGTGGAAAACGCTCTCGAAGTCATAACGCAAAACCCTTTCATTGGTTTGAGAAAGCCATATTTTGCACTTTAAAAGGTCTCGCGCCTCATTTCAAAAAAGCCGTAGGCGCAAGTGCCTAGAGAAAAGAAAAGTCGC
Organism: Burkholderiaceae bacterium; assembly: GCA_017383055.1. Classification (GTDB taxonomy): domain Bacteria; phylum Pseudomonadota; class Gammaproteobacteria; order Burkholderiales; family Burkholderiaceae_F; genus Aphodousia. Next base: position 2,217 of record JAFNZB010000188.1, read on the forward strand.
CGCAAAGCGGTGTTTGCAGCGACTTTAAGGTGGTTAGTCGATTACTTTTTCATCATCGGGCCGAACCACTTGTTGTAGATCTTTTCGTACGTGCCGTCGGCGACGACTTCATCCAAGGCTTTTTCCAATCGAGCTTTGAGTTTGTCATTGCCCTTTTTGAGAGCAAAGCCGTAATTGTCTTCTGACAAGACGATTTTGACTTCAGCCAAATTCATATTCTTTGCTTGTTTACTGGCCAAGAAATATTCGTTGACGGGTTTGTCGTTGATCATGGCGTAGCAGCCGCGTTGATCGATCTCCATGAAAGCTTCGGTGGCGGAATTAAACGTACGAAGCTTCACTCCCGGGATCGTGGCACTAAAAAGACCGCCCGAGGAGCCGATTTCCAAGCAAAGGGTCTTACCTTCAAGGTCCTTGGTCCCGCGGATTTTTTGAACATGATCCTTGTGCGTCATGATGGTGAGGCCCGACTCGTAATAGGGCTTCGTAAAGTCGACCTTCTTGGCACGCTCAGGCGTGATCGTTAAAGCAGAGATCGCTACATCGATCGTTTCACTCATGATGGCTGGAATCAAGGCATCGAGTCCCATGGAGTAGATTTGCGGCTCAAATCCCGCTTTTTTGGCGATGGCATCGATCAAATCGATATCAAAGCCTGCGTACTGACCGGTGGTGGGATCTAAAAATTCAAAGGGAGGATAGACCGTTTCGCTACCGATCTTTAACGTATCGGCTTGAGCACTGGAAATATTGGCAAAGAGCGTGAGTGATGCCATGGCAGCCATGGCCCATTTCTTGGTGGTAAACATAACCGTAGGTTCCTTTTCCTATTGTTGTACTGGATTGTTTCGGTTGATTGACGTGTCGTCTTCGACAACGCAATCGATCCCCGATTTTGGTGGGGACAGTTCCATTCTACGAATATACAAAGAAGGCCCCTGTACCCTATTTGCGGAATGGATACGGTTAATTACCTACAGAAGGAATCTTTTACGAATATTTTCGAAAAAGATGACGGAAAAATGAAAAGCGCCGCAGTTTTTGCGGCGCTTGAGATGAAGTGAGATTTTCGGTTAGAAGGCAGGCAAGACGGCGCCGGCGTACTTCGTTTCGATGAACTTCTTCACATCGGGACTCGTCAAAGCCTTAGCCAACTTCGTGAGTTCAGCGCGGCTGTCGCCCGTGCGGATCGCCACGATATTGGCATACGGGCTTTCCTTGGATTCGATGAACAAAGCGTCGGTCATCGGGTTC
>JAFNZB010000189.1 GCA_017383055.1 Burkholderiaceae bacterium
AAATCCCCCACCTTCGTTCGACGTAACCCCACCAAGTGAGCACCACATCCCAACGCACGACCGATATCTTCGGCCAACACGCGGATGTAAGTACCCTTGGAACAAGTTACTTCGATCGTCAACACCTCATCCTCGTAGGAGAGGACATTGAGCATCGAAATCGTGACCGTGCGCGGCTCAAGGTCCAACTTCACGCCTTCTCGAGCCAATTCATAAAGCGTCTTACCGTCACGCTTTAAGGCCGAGAACATGGGCGGAATCTGTTGGATCTCACCACGGAAACGAACGAGCGTCTCATCAATCGTTACGCGATCGCACGTGACGGGCTTCGTCTCCACGAATTCCCCTTCCAAATCACCCGTTGTCGTCGTTTGACCCAATTTCACATTGGCGATATAGGTCTTGTCGGCGTACAAGAGGTCGGCAGAGAATTTCGTTGCTTCACCGAAGGTCAAGGGCAAAAGACCGCTTGCCAACGGATCGAGCGTTCCCGTGTGACCGGCTTTGGCCGCATTCAACAATTTGCGCGAGGTTTGAAGCGCGGCATTGGAGGACATACCATAGGGCTTGTCCAACAAAAGCACGCCATTGATCGCTTCACCACGACGTCGCATTATTGTTCGCCCTTGGTCACTTTCATGGCCTTGGCGATCAATTGATCCATTTCAAAGCCACGTTCCACCGATTCATCGTGCTCGAAATGCAACGTCGGCACCGTATGAATCGACAACATCTTAAAGAGGTGATTGCGAAGCATGCCGGCAGCGGCATTCAAGCCCTTCGTTGCCGTGGCGGGCTCAGCACCGATCACCGTAAAAAACACGCGAGCGTGAGCGTAATCGGGCGTGATTTCACACCCCGTCAACGTCACCAAGCCCACGCGAGGATCACGCACTTCAAGCGGGATCAAGCGGGCCAGATCGCGTTGGATCTGGTCGGCCACGCGTTGTGCACGACCGGGTTTTGCTGCTCTCATGATCAAAAATTTCCTTTTCGTTTTTAAGCGCTTCGAAGGCAAGTGCTTGAAGCACATTGCCTTCAAAGTGTCTTATCACCCGATTAGAGGGTACGAGCCACTTCCGTGACTTCGAAGATTTCGAGTTGGTCGCCTTCCTTGATGTCGTCGTAACCCTTCAAGGAAAGACCGCATTCGAGACCGGCCTTGACTTCACGAACGTCATCCTTGAAGTGACGCAAGCTGGCCAAATCACCCGTCCAAATCACCACGCTGTCGCGCAACAAGCGGGCGCTCGCGCTACGGCGAACCACACCTTCGATGACCTTACAACCGGCCACCATACCGACCTTCGGCACGCGGATGCATTGGCGGATCTCGACCATACCCAACATCGTTTCGCGCTTTTCAGGCGTCAACATACCGCTCATAGCAGCCTTCACGTCTTCGATCGCATCGTAAATGATGTTGTAGTAGCGAAGATCGATGCCTTCGACTTCAGCCAACTTACGAGCATTGGCGTCGGCACGGACATTAAAGCCGATGATGACGGCTTGGCTAGCCAAAGCCAAGTTGATGTCGTTTTCAGAAATACCACCAACGGCTGCGTGCACGACTTGAACGCGAACTTCATCCGTGGAGAGCTTTTGCATGGCTTGAACGATGGCTTCTTGAGAACCTTGAACGTCAGCCTTGACGATCAAAGCAAGGCTCTTCACATCACCGTTGGCATCGCTAAAGATGCTTTCAAGCTTAGCGGCTTGCTTCTTGGTCAACTTCACGTCACGGTACTTGCCTTGACGGAAGAGAGCGATTTCACGGGCCTTACGTTCATCGGGCAAGACCATGATTTCGTCACCGGCTTGCGGCACACCGGACAAACCTTGGATTTCCACCGGGATAGAAGGACCGGCTTCAGTCACTGCCTTACCGTGTTCGTTAATCATGGCACGCACGCGACCGAATTCGGCACCGGCCAATACCACGTCACCACGACGGAGCGTACCGCTTTGAACCAAAACGGAAGCCACGGCACCACGGCCCTTGTCCAAACGGCTTTCGATCACGAGACCCTTGGCCAAGCAATCCTTCGGAGCCTTCAATTCCAACATTTCGGCTTGCAAAAGGACGTTTTCCAACAATTCGTCCACACCTTGACCGGTCTTAGCGGACACCGGGCAGAACGGCACATCGCCACCCCAATCTTCGGGCAACACGTCATTTTGAGCCAATTCTTGCGTCACACGATCCGGATTAGCTTCCGGTTTGTCGATCTTATTGATCGCCACCACGAGCGGAACACCGGCAGCCTTCGAGTGAGCAATAGCTTCCTTCGTTTGCGGCATCACGCCGTCGTCGGCAGCCACCACCAAAATCACGATGTCGGTTGCTTGAGCACCGCGAGCACGCATGGCCGTAAAGGCTTCGTGGCCCGGGGTATCCAAGAACGTCACGATACCGCGCGGGGTCGTCACGTGATAAGCGCCGATGTGTTGCGTAATACCACCGGCTTCACCGGCAGCGACCTTGGCGCGACGGATGTAGTCGAGCAAGCTCGTCTTACCGTGGTCAACGTGACCCATGATGGTCACGACCGGCGGACGCGGCAAAGCTTCAGCCGTGTTTTGTTCCGTCATTTCGCCCAACAAGGCTTCAGGATCATCGGGCTTGGCAGCCATGGCCTTGTGGCCCATTTCTTCAACCACGAGCATAGCCGTGTCTTGGTCAAGCATTTGGTTGATGGTGCACATTTGGCCCATCTTCATCAAGCACTTGATAACCTCAGTGGCCTTCACTGCCATCTTGTGAGCAAGATCGCCCACGCTAATCGTTTCCGGCACGCTCACTTCATGGATCACGGGTTCCGTGATTTGCATCGGAGCGGGCTTATGAGTGTCTTGACGACGGCCGCCCTTCTTGCGGTTACCGCCACGCCATTCTTCACCGTCTTCACCGAACGTGGCACGAGCATTACCCTTGTTGCCACCGCCGTGCTTCTTGTTAGCATCTTGCCACTTGGCACCGGCATGAGCGTGGCCGCCTGCATGCTTACCGCCACCGGCCTTCTTGTTCATATCGTCGTCACGATCCTTGTTGAGGGGCTTGGCACCCTTCTTCTTCATGTCGAGGGCCTTCTTGGCTTCTGCGGGCTTGGCATCGGGCTTAGCCTTCATCACACCGGTCTTGGGCTTATTCATCATGTCACGAATAGCACGAGCTTCTTCTTCGGCACGACGCTTGGCTTCTTCGCGACGAGCACGATCTTGTTCGCTCGGCACGTTGGCCGTGCGACGATCGGTGCGCGGAGCTTGAGCCGGGCGAGCAGCGGGCTTGGCTTGTTGTTGGCGAGCTGCTTGTGCCTTTTGTTGAGCGGCACGAGCTTCTGCTTCTTCACGAGCCTTCTTTTCAGCTTCAGCCTTCATCTTGGCCTCCATTTCAGCACGCTTCTTTTGCTCTTCGGCTTCGCGTTGAGCCTTTTCTTGAGCTTCCTTTTCAGCTTGCATCTTGGCGCGAGCTTCTTCCAAAGCACGAGCGCGTTCTTGAGCGATCAAGTCTTCGCGGCTACGTTCACCGGCAGCCGGTGCTTGCTTAACAAACACACGCTTGCGGCGCACTTCGACCTTCACGGTGTGTTGACCGTCGGCTTGCTTCACGGTCGTCGTTTCTTTACGCGTCACGCTGATCTTGCGATCCTTGGCATGACGGTCTTGACGCAAATAGTTCAAGAGCTTGGCTTGGTCTTGAGCCGTGATTTCATCATTCGGGGACTGCTTGTAGATACCGGCTTCATGCAACTGTTCCAAGATCTTTTCTGCCGGGACCTTCATTTCATTGGCTAACGAGATAACTGTCGTACTGGCCATATTTTCTCCTTCGTGTTCGAGCGTTTTACCGCTTCACACCATTAGTTATTGAACCAGTGAGCACGAGCAGCCAAGATCAACTTGGATGCACGTTCAGCATCGATATCAGCCATTTCCACGAGTTCATCGACAGCCAATTCAGCCAAGTCATCACGCGTCTTCACGTCGTGGCTGACCAACACGTTCACCAAATCGTTGTCCATACCTTCCAATTCGAGCATTTCGGGCTCGGCTTGGCGCAAGTTTTCTTCACGTTCGAGGTCTTGCATCAAGCACTTTGCACGAGCACGTTCACGCAAGAGCTTCACGGTATCTTCGTCGAATGCTTCGATTTCGAGAAGTTCGGCTTCCGGAACGTAAGCGACTTCTTCGATCGAAGAGATACCGTTTTCGATCAAGATGTCTGCCACTGCAGCGTCAACGTCCAACTTGTCCATGAATTCGCCACGGATCTTAGCCGTTTCTTCGTCACGCTTTTGGTTGGCTTCTTCATCGGTCATGATGTCGATCTTCCAACCCGTCAATTCGCTGGCCAAACGCACGTTTTGACCGGCACGACCAATTGCGATCGCCAAGTTGTCTTCGTCGACCACGACTTCCATCGTGTGCGTATCTTCGAGCATCACGACGCCGGAGACCTTTGCCGGTTCCAAAGCGCTCACGACAAATTGAGCCGGTTCATCGTCCCAAACGACGATGTCAACACGTTCGCCACCCAATTCGTTCGTCACGGCGTTCACACGCGTACCACGAACACCGATGCAGGTACCGACCGGATCCAAGCGAGCGTCCTTGGCTTGAACAGCGATCTTGGCGCGGCTACCCGGATCACGAGCGGCAGACTTGATTTCCAAGAGACCTTCTTCGATTTCCGGCACTTGCATAGCAAAGAGTGCCTTGATGAATTCGGCAGACGTACGGGACAAGAAAATTTGTTGACCCTTGCTCGTGCGATCGATGCGAGCCACGAATGCACGCACGCGGTCGCCCGGACGATAGCTTTCCTTGGGCAACATTTCAGAGCGCGGCAAACGAGCTTCGACCTTACCGATTTCAACGATAGCGTCGCCCTTGTCCATGCGCTTGACTTGACCGTTCACGATCTTTTCATCGCGAGCCAAGAATTCGACCAACATTTGTTCGCGTTCTGCATCGCGCAAACGTTGGAGGATCACTTGCTTGGCATCTTGAGCGAAGCGACGACCGGAATTGTTGATGTTTTGCACTTCGAGACGAATGTAGTCGCCCACTTGCAATTCCGGATAGTCTTCGTGAATGTCGGAGAACATTTCTTGACGATCGGGTTCTTGCAAACCTTCTTCGTCAGCCACGACCAACCAACGGCGCCAGGCTTGGTAGTCACCCGTTGCACGATCGACTTGCACTTCGATGTCGGCGTCTTGACCCGGGAAATTGGCCTTCTTCACAGCCGAACCCAAAGCCACTTCCAACACGCCGAACACGACTTCGCGCGGCACGTTCTTTTCTTGTGCCAACACTTCAACCATTTCAAGCATTTCGCGATTCATTTTTTACTTCCCTTTGAAATTTAATTCTGCAACTAAATAAGCACGGTCAACTTCTGCCAATGCAAAGCTCACCGCCACCGGCTCGACCGCTTGGGCTTTCTTGCCCGCACGCTTTTGAGCGATACGCTCGCGAGCGGCTTGAGCGGGGGTCTTGGCCGGCTTTTCATCCGTGAACAAAAATTCGATGACTGCTTCAGCGCCTGCGCCCGTCACACCTTGGATGCGACCGTCAAGCTTGCGACGACCGGCTTCAGGGAAGCCTTCGGCCATCAACGGAGCGAAAAGCTCTACATGAGCGAGCTTGCCAATAAAGCGCTTCCAATCGCGT
>JAFNZB010000190.1 GCA_017383055.1 Burkholderiaceae bacterium
GGCTTCGTCTTTTTCCTTTTTCATGGCTTCGCGTTCGATCTTCAATTGAATCAAACGTCGATCAAGCTTATCCAAAGCTTCAGGCTTGGAGTCGATTTCCATCTTCACACGAGCAGCCGCTTCGTCGATCAAATCGATGGCCTTATCGGGCAAAAAGCGATCGGTGATATAACGGTTAGAGAGTTCAGCCGCAGCCACGATGGCCGGGTCAGTGATCTCTACGCCATGGTGAACTTCATACTTTTCTTGAAGGCCACGCAAGATGGCAATCGTGTCTTCAACGGTCGGCTCTTCCACCATGACCTTTTGGAAGCGACGCTCAAGAGCGGCATCCTTTTCGACGTACTTACGGTATTCGTCCAAGGTCGTCGCACCAATCACGTGCAATTCGCCTCGAGCCAATGCGGGTTTGAGCATATTGCCCGCATCCATCGAACCTTCCGTTTTACCGGCGCCCACCACCGTGTGGAGTTCGTCGATAAAGAGGATGATTTGACCGTTGGCCTTCGTGACTTCCTTCAAGAGCTTCTTCAAGCGCTCTTCAAATTCGCCTCGATACTTGGCGCCGGCAATCATCCCAGCCATGTCCAAACTCAAGATTCGCTTGCCCTTCAACGTATCGGGGACTTCGTTGTTGACGATGCGTTGAGCCAAACCTTCAACGACCGCAGTCTTACCGACACCCGGTTCACCGATCAAAACAGGGTTATTCTTCGTGCGACGTTGCAAGATCTGCATGGCACGACGAATCTCGTCATCTCGACCGATCACCGGATCGAGCTTACCGGCACGAGCGCGTTCCGTTAAATCGATCGTGTATTTCTTGATCGCTTCGCGTTGATTTTCTGCGTCGGCATTGTCAGCCGTGTCACCACCGCGCACTTCATTGATGGCGGCTTCCATGACCTTGCGAGTCAAGCCACAACGCTTAGCGATACGACCGGCTTCGCCTCGATCCTCACACAAAGCAAGCAACAGCATGTCGACCGAGATGTATTGGTCGCCACGAGCCATGGCTTCTTTTTCCGTGAGGTTGAGCAAATTGATGAGATCGCGCCCAGGTTGTACATCACCGCCCGTACCACTGACCTTCGGAAGACGCTTCACCGCATCTTCCGTTTCTTGAACGAGCTTACTCACGGCAACGCCAGCACGTTCCAAAAGCGCCTTCGTGGAAGCGTCTTCATCCTTTAAGAGCGCCAACAACAAGTGCACGCCTTCCATGATTTGATTGTCGTGAGCCAAAGCCAAGCTTTGAGCGTCGGCGAGTGCTTGTTGGAATTTCGTCGTTAATTTATCTTGTCGCATGACTGTATTCCTTCGGTCCGAATCTGTTGGGACCATTTCGTTGTTACTACGTCGTATATGGGGCGTATTTTCCAATTTTCAAGACCAAAGTCACGTATCAAAATATTGCAAACAAAACAAATTGTTAGCGTATTAATTTAAGAAAATACACAAAACTCAATTCTTTTCATCGATCGTCCTCATGGCTCAATCCGCATGAACCGCCTTAACATTTTCGCTCGGTACAATGACTCGATCTGTTTTTTAAACCCGAAAAATTTTTGAGAGGTTGAGATGTCCAAGCTTGTAGAGCGTTTCTTAAATTACGTCGCATTTGATACGCAATCCGCTCGCGACAGTGACGAAACTCCATCATCTGCCAAGCAATTGCGTTTAGCCGAATTTTTGGTGGAAGAATTACAAGACATGGGCATTGCCAATGCCCACATCGGCGAAGGCGGTGTGGTTTACGCCACACTTGAAGCAACTCCCGGCTATGAAAAGTGCCCCGGCATGGCCCTCTTGGCTCACATGGACACGTCGCCCGATGCGTCCGGAGCCGACATCAAGCCGCAAGTCATCCACTACGAAGGCGGCGACGTCGTTTTGAATGCCGAGAAGAACATCGTTTTGACGTTAGTCCACAC
>JAFNZB010000191.1 GCA_017383055.1 Burkholderiaceae bacterium
AATGCTAAACCGAGCGGCACCATCGGCACGACGAAATCAGCCACACCCAAAAATGACTTACCTTCTTTTTTGGCAAAGTAAGCCATCGCAACGATGACACCCAACACACCGCCGTGCGCACTCATACCACCGTCCCACAAACGAACGATGGCTAACGGATTCGAAAGAAAATAGTCGGGCTGATAAAAGAAGCAATACCCCAAACGACCGCCGAGGATTACGCCTATTACGCCGTAAAACAACAAATCTTCGACTTGATCGGCCGTCATCTCACGCCAAGCATCCTTTTTGGCGCGATAAACGCCCAAGCCCCAGAAAAGCGCAAAACCCACCAAATACATCAACCCGTACCAATGAATGGCAAACGGACCGATCGAGATGGCAACGGGATCAAATTGAGGATGGACGTACATAGCGGACTCTTTCTAAACGGATGTTCGGATTGTAACGCACCGACAAGGTTTGCTCTCGCTTTTTCGTCTACAATCTAAATCGTCCCTTCCAGGACCAACCCAGCGTTAGGGGTACCGAGAATGACTCGGTTGAGAAACACCCTTGAACCTGATTCGGTTAATACCGACGGAGGAAAACGCTCGCATTTGGCCCCATTCGGTGTCCACCCGTCCGTTCTGCCTCCGTCATGATGCAAAGGAAAAATCATGACGGTTACTTCACAAAATCAATTCGCCAAGTTAAGTCCCGAACGCTTTCATGCGCTTTGCCGTGCACTTGTTACACAACGCCCGCTCGTTCATTGTTTGACGAACGAAGTCGTGCAAGAAATCACGGCCAACGTTTTGTTGGCTGCCGGCACTTCCCCTGCAATGGTCGTCGCCCCCGACGAAGTCGATGACTTTGCTCGCATCGCTTCCGGCTTATTGATCAATTTAGGCACTCCTTACCCGGATCGACTCGAAGCAATGAAGCGTGCAGTTAAGACTGCGAATACTACGCAAACGCCTTGGGTCTTGGATCCGGTCGCCGCCGGTGTCATCCCGTGGCGAGACGAGCGAATCGATGAATTCCTAGCCCTCAAACCAACGGTGATTCGAGGCAATGCGAGTGAAATTTTAGCCATAGCCGGCATGGGTCAGGGCGGTCAAGGCGTCGACAGTACCGACTCGAGTTTTTCGGCATTAGTCGCCGCTCAAGAACTCGCCCGTCAAACTCCCTGCATCGTTGCGGTCACGGGTGAAAAAGACTACGTCACGGACGGCTCCACGACAATCGAAATCGCCGGCGGTCACATCATGGCCACGTTGGTCGTGGGAACGGGTTGCTCACTTTCGGCACTGGTCGCCGGATTCCTAGCAGTCGATGCCAATACCTTGGAAGCCACGGCGGCGGCCATGATGTTGGCTAAGCGCGCGGAAGAAAAAGCCTTCTCGCGCACACAAGCGCCGGGCTCTTTCCGAGCCGCTTACATCGATGCTCTCTACGAGATTACCCAAGGAGCCGCCCAATGATCGACTTGTCCCTCTACTTGGTCTTAGATCCGATACTTTGCGCCGAAAAAGGCATGGTCCAAACAGCGATCGATGCCGTTGAAGGTGGTGCAACCGTCGTGCAATTGCGGGCACCCGATTGGAAAAAACGTGCATTTTACGATTGTGCAGTGGAACTGAAAAAAGCGCTCAAACCCTATGGTGTTCCTCTAATCATCAACGATCACGTCGATGTCGCAATCGCCGTCGATGCCGATGGTGTCCACGTTGGGCAAAAAGATTTGCCCGCCGCTGTCGTGCGAGCAATGATTGGGAAAGACAAAATTTTGGGACTCTCGGTCTCGAACGTTCAAGAGGCAATCGACTGTGATACTTCGATTGTCGATTACATCGGGATCGGACCGATTTACACGACGAGTACCAAACCTGATGCAGCGCCTCCCATGGGACTTGGAGGGTTTGCCGCCGCAGCCGCTCATTGTTCCTTACCCAACGTTGCCATCGGAAGCGTCAAAGCAAAAGACATCGAACCTTTAGCCAAAGCTGGCTGTAACGGCATTGCCGTCGTTTCTGCCATTTGCGGTCAAGCGGACGTAAAAAAAGCCGCCTTCGATTTGAAGACGGCTTGGAATCACGCTATCGAGTCAAAAGACCGCTGATGCGTTCGGTCGGGGTCATCACCGCTCGACGAATCGAGTCTTTGGTGGCTACGACCGTCAGGTGATGTTTAGCCCGAGTGATCCCCGTGTAACAAAGCTCACGTGTTAGAAGTTTCGATACGGGCGGCAAGACCATCATAACGCGATCATATTCCGAGCCCTGAGACTTGTGGATCGTAATGGCAAAAGCGCGTTTGTATTCGGGAAGTCGCCCCACTGGAATCGGTCGATACGTTTGGCATCCCGCTTCATCAACCGTCTCAAAATACGCCTCCAATTGACCTTCAGGCGTTTTGAGAACCACTCCGACATCCCCATTATTAAGACGAAGATCTTGGTCATTAACGGCAACCATGATCACTTCTCCGGGGAAGTGTCCGTCTGCCGTCATCGGCCAATCGACTTGCAAAGTCCGAACAATCAAATCGTTGAGAGCATCGACACCAAAAGGACCTTCATTGAGCGCACACAAAAGACCGAATCGATGCAAGGCAACGAAGACCTCTTCTAAACCGCACTCTTTAGCAAAGTAAGCATTGACAGCTTTAAAGTACGGGCGATACGCCTCAACAATTGCACTTTCAACCGATGCATCCAATCCTTGAGCACATTCGTCCAACTTGTAATACGCGAGGTGATCGTCCAGTTCATCGAGTTGATGGACCGCATCCAATGCGAGTCCTTCACGAACAAATCGAGCCAATCGACCGATTCCTTTTTGATCGTCAAAACGGTACGAATGCGTCAACCACACCGTGTGATCGACGAGATTCCATCGTTGAGTTAAGCTGGCATTCTGAACCGTTTTTAAAGAATCGGTGTCAAAACCTAAACGATTCAAACGGGACAATGCGGGCTCGGAAAACGCAAACGTTTGGGACAATTCAGCAAATACGGCCCCCGGATCCACCGATGCCAATTGGTCTTTATCGCCCAAACAAATCAAACGAGCCCGACTCGGCATGTGCTCAACCAAACGTGCCATCAACTCCAGACTGACCATACTGGCTTCGTCCAAAACAACGACGTCATAGGGTAAAGGATCGGCTTGACGTAATAAACGATGCACGGTTTGTGCTTTCGTCGGAATACGAGCACGAACCGACTCGGTCACGCCATTCAAACTATTTCGAACACTCTCGCTCATACGCGCCGCGGCTTTGCCCGTCGGTGCACACATCGCGATGCGAAGCGCCGGCTCTCGAAGTAAAAGCGCCTCCAAGATTTTCACGACCGTCCACGTCTTGCCGGTACCGGGACCACCCGAAATCACAGTTAACGCACTCGTTTGTGCAACAGCCACTGCCAAAGCCTGCATGTCCACGCCATGCTTGTTTTTTAACGACTTAAAAAGCGAATCCAAATGGAATGCTTCGTCTTCTAATGAATAGTGATGATCTTTCAATGCCTTTAAACGTTGAGCCAAACGGACTTCATAACGATAAAACCGATGCAGATACAATCGATCGTTATCATCGATTACAAAAAGAACATCGTTGGCTTCCCCTTCAGCCGCCAAACGACTTCGAAGCAAAAGTGCTTTAATCGATGAAAACGTCTCCGGTGTCGTTACGCGTTTAAGATCCACACACACTTCACCCGTATTCATCGCATCCAAGAGTGCGTGAATGATTTCAAAAAGACGTTGCTTATCCTCTTCGGACAAACGCTCAGGCGAAAGACGCTCGTGCATTCTCCAAGCAAACCGACAAAAAGACGGTGCAAGGTTTTGCGAATTAGCCATCAACACCCCCCAAAATCGCATCCAAATCCTCGATCAAGCCGCGGCTCGGTCGATCGCTCCAAACGCCACAAGGCATCTGCTGAACCATCAAGTCGGTTCGTACGCCACGTACAAACAAATAAAACACACCGCCGAAATGTCGGTCATAATCGTATCGTTCGCCCAAACGAACTTTTAGCAACCGATGCAATGCAACGGTGTACAAAAGGTACTGCAACGCATAACCGTGCGATTGAATGGCCTGTGCCATGGCTTCAGGCGAATAGTTTTGAATTAAGAAATCGTTCAACGAATCTCCGCACTCCTTGGGCATCGCAATCGATAAGAAATTCGACTTCCAGTCCAGGATGTAATAACGGCCCTTGACCTCAACGACTAAATCCATGAACCCTTTGAGATAACCTTCCAAACGGTGGGTGTCATGATCGATATCGGCCATCGCAAAACGGTAACCCGGTCGATCCTCTCGTCGGATTCGTTCAATCAAGCGAGCACCAACATTGGCCGATCGCATCGAAAGCAAGAATTCCAATTCACTCACACGAGCACTTCGATCAATGTCCTTGAGCATCCAACCGTCGCCCAGATCAACGTTCAATAATGCCTCGATCATTCGTTTGGCTTGTGCACGATAGTGAACTGCCGATTCATCATTGGGGAAATAGCGCTCGATCGTCTGCTCAATCACCGCATCGTGTTTCGATCGATCGGTAAAGTCGATCGTCTCCAAAATCTCGTGTAACGCCTCGCCAGCTTCTGCCCCACGCGGGAAGAACAGTAAATCGTCTTCATCGATTCCTAATTCGGCAAGGGCTTGGACCACATCGGTACTTTTAATGGGTGTGATCACTTCATCGTGATGATCCTTTTCGCGATCGATGCGATTGATCATTTGCGAATAACTTGTCATCGCCCATGCATGTTCTCGAGCGGGCATCGGCAATTCGAGCAACGCTCGTTCGTGTTCGACTTCTCGACTTAACGTGGGGCAACTCACATCGGTCGTCAAAACCACAGGCTCGGCCAAACCGGCTTCAACAAAACGCTCCCACTCATGGTTGATGAGATACTGCGTCAGCACACCGTTTTTACTTTCGTCCACGATTTCCAAACGCCGCGACGCACGTGTCACCGCCACATAGAACAAACGTAACTGTTCGGCCAAAAACTGCGTTTGCAACGAGGCCTCATTCGGATGATGCAGACCACTCGCTTTAGGCTTGCGCGTTTGCATAACGGAAATGCGCTTGATGCCATTGTTGTCCACGTATTCTTCAAACGTTCCGAATCGATTCACAGACTGCGTCGTAGAAAGTTTGTACACACAAGGCATGAAAACAATCGGAAATTCCAAACCTTTGCTTTTGTGATACGTCATGATTGTGACGATGTTGTCATCACTTTCCATGCGCAACGCTTCAGGTGACTCATCTTCCAAGTCAATCACGGCTTGCGTCATCTTGCCGAAATTTTCCATCAAGGCTTCCGGCAAACGATACTCGACACTCATGTCGTAAAGGCACTCAAGCAAATGGTACAAATTCGTTAAACGACGAGCGCCGTCGCTTTCGGTCAAAAAGCGTTTGACCGTTTGATGTTCTTGCATCACGCGACTCAAAAGATAACCGGCACCACGGGCTTCCCATGCATCCCGATACGATTGGAAAAGGGCCAACCAATAAGTATAGGTTTGACGAGAATCGCTCACACCCACTTCATCGACACCGACGCGATACACCGTCATCGCATCGCAACCGATGATTCGCGTCGCCAATGCGGTTTTCACTGCTTTCAAATCTCGGGGATTCAAAGCCGCTCGCAAGATGGCTTCCACTTCATGAGCATCATCGCTGTCGTAAATACGTTCCTTAGAAACGACACGTGATTGAACACCATAGCGTTGCAATTGTTTTTGCATCGCACTGATTTCTGTTTGCGAACGCAACAAAATCGCGATGTCTTTGGCTTCAACACGAGCACCGTCAATCGTCAATGTCTCATCGGAAAGATAGTCGACAATGGTACGGGCGACATGATCAAAGGCCGATTGATCCTTGATTTCGTCGCAAGACGTCACCACGGCCAAGGCCTTCATTTCTTGACTGCCTCGCTTCAAACCAGTCTTTTTATCATTGCCGCAACGAACCGACTCATAAACGATGTTTCGATCTTCACCGAATGACGTATCCGAGGCGAACAAACGATTGACCGTCTCAATCAAATCGGCTGTTGAACGATAGTTTTTTTCCAACGTAAACCGCTTTTGCTCACCAATGTCATCACGAGCCGTCAAATACGTTTGGATATCGGCACCACGGAATCGATAAATCGATTGTTTCGGATCCCCCACAAAACAAACGAACGAATCCTTTGCGTGCGCCTTCATAAAAATTTGGCGGAAAATGCCATACTGAATCGCATCGGTATCTTGGAATTCGTCAATCAATGCAGCTCGGTATTGACCGCAAAGCGAAGTGGCAAGATCGTAACCATTCGGAGCATGAAGTGCATCGTATAAGGTGTACAACATGTCATCGAAAGTCGTCACCCCCATCGCTTTTTGCTTTTGTCGATAAAGTTCGGGGGCCACTTCGTAAAAAGCTTTTAAAGCCACTATGGCTTTCGAAAGATAGGATGTCGATGCTCGTTGATACAAATCCTCAAGTTCAAAACACTCGTTCGGAATCAAAGGCAATGCAAAAGACTTTTTGAATTTGAATAACTCAGGCCCCGATTGGCCGGTCAAACGAATTGCTTCTTCTGCGATAGGTTCACCTGGCTTAGCAGCTAACCAAGCAGCTTGCGCATCGGTAAAGCAATGTGCTTTCGAACCGATGTTTCGTGCATGAAAACCATTCTGCTCTTGAATCGTGTGTAACGATGACAAATACGTTTTCATTGCCGAACCGGCAAAAATTTCATGAATACGTTCAATGTCTTCGTCTCCTAATGGCTCAGAAAACGAATGCCATTCGACAGGAATGCCTTCACTGCGAAGGGCTTGTTTAAGCGCATCTTTCCAAACATTCTTCGTTTTTTGGAATGAAGACTGCTCATCGGCATCGGGCAACATCTTCATCGCTTGCAACGCCTTGGCAAGCTTTTCATCATTAAGGATATGTTGACGCCAATAGTCGTAAATCACAGCCTCATAAATTTCATCGGCATTGGCGCTCAATTCCAACTCAAAAGCACTGTTTGCTAACAATGCATCGCTTTTGATGGCCCGCTGACAAAAACCGTGAATCGTAAAAATGGCCGCTTCGTCGAATGCACGCAAAGCCGTACTGACACGCGACGCGAAAGCGTCTTCACCACAAACTGCCAATGCCTTTTCAAAAAGTGCTTGTAAGGTCGCATCAGAACACGCTTTCGTTTGGTTATAGCGCTGAGCCATCACCAATGCATTGCGCAAACGTTGTTTCAATTCGGCCGTGGCTGCACGCGTAAACGTCACGACCAACACTTCATTGACCTTCAGTCCCTTTTCTAATATCAAGCGTAAAAAAAGCGCACTGATCGTATAAGTCTTACCGGTACCGGCACTAGCCTCGATGAGGTTCGAGCCTTCTAGCTTAAAATCCATCAAAGAAAAAACTTGCATGCCCTGCTCCTAGCCCAAAATCTCACCGATACGCTCAGAATACGGTTGTGCCTCTGCCATCAACTTCTCGGCACACATTTCACTTTGTCCACGTTCCGATAACAGTGCCGCCCAATCCGAAGAAAGCACTCCATCAATCACCGGTGTCAACGTCGACTGCGTTAACTTCCAAATCGATTGCAATGCCAAAGCCGGGGTGACCATCAATGGTGTCTTTTGCCCCTGGATAAACCCTTCAATCATCAACGACAAGAAGGCTCGAGCCTTTTCGGCCTCAATTCCTAAGAGCTCAAAACAAGCAACGTTGCCCATCTGGCGAGCCCCCTTCAAAGAGGAGATTTTCGTTCCGTAGGACAACAAGGATAGCGACTTCGGTTCCCCGACCATGCTCTGCCAAGCAGCCCATTGGATCAAAGTCGCTAATACATGCTTGGCTTTTAAACTTCCAACCTGTACACCCAATAATCGATCGCCATAAATCGAATTGATTTCGCCTTGGATCGACCACGATTGACCGTTGCACTCAACGTTGACGTCGATTGAACAAGTGCCCTCGGATACGCCACCGATTAAGTCATTTTTGACGCTATTTAACTCTGCCGCATAGTCCAACGCCTCACTCACCGATCGATCCGAAAGAGGAGCAACCGACACGGATGGATCCAAATAAGCTCGATGCTTTTGGAAATCTTGATCCAAGAATCCGTCTTCGAGCTGTCGGAAATAGCGATCTCGAAGTTTCCATTTCATGAGCCCGTCATCAAAGTAACGTTCTCGATCACTCAACTTCAAAACATCTTTACGCTCGCGCAATTGCAATCGTTGTTTCCAAAACCATGCCAACGGTTCATTCCAAAACGCCACCAAGTCTTCCAGGCGAATTTGGTGACTTTCCTGATCAAACGGCAGGCTCAAGCCCTCAGTCCAAAAATCCCCCACAGTCGTCTTGGTTGCTCCCAAAGAAGCATTCACCCAACCGAGCATCTGCACATCGCGTCGAATCGTTCGGGTATCCTCAAGATCATTTGCTTGGAAATTAGCCAACGAAAAACCATGAAGCGGATGCTTCAGAATCCAAGCTTGGCGCCAAGCGTCTCGCTTAACAGCCTCAGCAGAACGTAACGTCGATTGCGCTGAGACCATCGCATCGAGCATTTCATCAACCAAAATCGAGGGATTGCAAACGGAACCGTCCAAATGACTTTGACCGCAGTAACTCACATAGAAGTACTCTTGTGCGTCCATCAACAAATCAAAGAACGTATTTCGATCATCTTGCATACGCTGACGATCACCATCACGCGGATAGCGAGCCATCATGTCAAAGTCATCGGGACGATCGGTCAACGGGAAAACACCTTCGTTTAATCCCAATACACAAATGACGCGATAACTTAAGCCGTGAAGGCTATTCATGTTCGTAAAAGTAACGCCGGAATGCGGTGTTGCGCCGGCACTGACATCGGCAAAGTGCGACTCGAAAATCGTCCGAACGATGTCAATGGGCGCTCGATCTTCGGCCACCTCTGCAACCATTTGATCTTGGACCATTCGATCAATCACTTGTAAACAAGCGATTCGCTCATTCGATGCAGCCTCTTCTCCCACCAAAGCCAAAAGGGCATCATTCATCCAGTCGCGCCAACCTTGCGCCGTCTTCTCTTCACGAGCACGTTCGTACAAATTGTTTAGAACCTCAAAAGCTTCGGCAATTGATGCCAAAACTTTCGCATCGGCCACGTGGCCGTCAAAACTCAACGATGGCGAAATCTTATCGGCGACGATTCCGTCGAAGTCATCAGGCTTGGCCCACCCTAACAAGAGTCGATCGATCGCACTCTCGAAACTGTAATTCGCAATGCTCGACAAGCCTTCTTCACGCAACGTGCGAACATTCATCCCTTCGCGAAAACCTGCTTCTTCAAAGTAGCGATAAACGACGTTAAGCGTATTTTCCAAACCGAAATGACGACTGACTGCACGGTTGGATAGCAACAAGAAAACATCGGATGCTTTCACGCGCGAACTCATCAAACGCATCAAAGACGAAAGCGCTGCCGCACAATCGTTTTGCTTGAGAATCGAACGACCTTGAATGCGATACTCGATGCGATTGGCTTTTTCTTTATGGCCGAACGTCGCATCGATCATCGGGGCAACCGTATCGATATCGGACGTTACGACCAAAACGTCAGATGCTTTAAGCGATGGATCACTTTCAAACAACGCGTAAAGATAGTCCTGAAGCGCTTCAACCTCTCGCATCATCGAATAAGCACTGTGGATCTCGAGCGAACGGTCTTGAGGCCCGCAAACCATCCCATCCATCAACGAAGGATCGAGCTTGGCGATCGAATGTTGTAAACGTTCCAAATTGGACGTGGGCACATAATCGTCTTTGAGGAACTTTTCGTAATAGAAAAGGTTTTGTGCATTCGCATCCCCTTCATCGATGTAGTGATAAAAAAGCTCGTACATCGACTTCGTTTGGCGAGCCCAACTCGCCAACAACGGATGCCCCTCCAATTCGTTCAAATGCAAAGCATCGTCACCTGATTCATCGACTTGGTCACTACGACGCTTTTGGATATCGAGCCAAAATTGTGAACAAGGATTTTTCAAATAAACATGTACGTCACGACCACGAGATAAACGGGCTAATAGACGCAAATAAAGAGGCGGCACATTTTGCGGGATGAAAACATGCAAATCGGTTGTTGTTGAAAAATGACCAGCGTCATCATAAAGCGCCTCTGCCGGATGAATCGCCGCCAACTTCAGATCCTCGCCCAAACGTTCCCAAAGCGCTTTTTGCCATGCGTAATCCAAATCGGAAACGATTTTGGACTCTTGCGGATCTTCGTGCTTAATCCACGCTTGAACCCAATCCAAACGATAGGCGTTATATCGGGTAAACAAACGAGCGACATGCGTAGCCAATTGCCAACGTTTTTTTCGATCACCATCGGCTAAGTAGGCACTCAATCGTTCAAAGCGAGCGACAAATGCCTCGTCGGCCAAATAATGATCGATTCGCCAAATGAGTGCATCACCTTGAAGACCTTCAATGCTTCGGAAATTCGGATCCAAGCGCTTTAATTCCGACCAAGTCCATTCGGCCAAATAACCGAAGGTGATATTGGCATCAACACCGTTTCGTTTGGCCAATGCCTGACGCACATCACGGCCGATCCCCAAATTAGGAACAATCACGGGAATGGCAGATAGCACCGAAACGCCTTCTTTCTGAAAACTGTGTTGAAGGCTCAAAATCAATTGCTCTCGAAGCAATTCGTAGGTATCACAAACTCGAATAAATAACGACATAAACCGCAGCAAAAATCGATCCGAAACAGACTACGAAGACAGTTTAGAGAAACCGCAAAAAAAATCCTGTTTTTCATCTTGAGCTTGTTAACAAAGCGACACAAAGTTAACGATTTTTTCTTTGAAAATTAAGCGGTTTGTCTAAAAACGGTAGGTTTTGCTGGTCGTCCCCAAGGTAAAATAATAGTTTGAACCGTTCCCTACTTTTATTGTTAGTAATGAGTGAGTCCTATTCCAATATAAAAATCGGTCATTTCTCCGTGCATGACGCCGAGACCGTAGTCCAAGCGCAAGTGCTCGAAGAAAATGCCAACCTCGATTGGGAAAGCAGTGATGCCAATCGAGCGACTCGCCAAGCCGCACAAGCCATCGGAGAATCAGCCTCGGCTGCTGATTTCCTCGTGGCTCGTGCCCGTATCGTCGAAAAAATGATCATGGCGAAAAACCCCATGCTCAAACCGCATGCCATCCGCTTTTTGGCACCGGGTTGGTTGTCGTGGGTGCTTTTTGTCGTCGCTTTCGTTTTGGGGCTCGTGACCGATCAATTCGCCTCGACCGAATCCCGCATCAATTTGTTGGCCTTCCCGTTCTTCGGTGTTTTGCTCTGGAACGTACTCGTATACCTCTGCTCGTTGATTTCGATGATTTTCCGTCGTCGTCCGAGCGATATTTTGGGGTTGCGTCGCTTCTTTGAATTTTTGGAAGACCGTTTTATTTCTAGCGAAAAGACTTCGAGTTCTGCCCTTCGCCAATTGGCTCAGCCCTTTACCCGTCACGTTGCCTCTCGCGCTTTCCACTTGGCGGCATTGGGTTTTGTGCTTGGTGTCATTGCTAGCGTTTCCCTTCGTGGTATCGGGACCTCTTATATCGTCGGCTGGGAAAGCACTTGGTTTGCCGAAAGTCCTGAAGTCGTCTACAACATCATTCACTACACGTACGGCGCTTTGACGAATTTCATCGGTCCGATGCCGAACATTTTGGAATTGGCCAATATGCGTTTCGATCGTTTGGCAATCCACGGAACCGATGCCGCCGCTAGCGATTGGCTTTTGCGAATGATTGTGATGTTGACGATTTTTGTCGTTATCCCGCGCGTTTTGATGGTCTTGTATCACACCATCCAAATCGCACGCTTGAAGCGTCGCTTCCCGTTGGATATCGAGCAACGCTATTTCAGTCAAATTTTGCGTACCTGGCGAGCAGAAGCCATGGTGCTTGACTTGTTGGTCCCGATGACCAACAACAGCCAAGCTACGGTTGAATCGGCATACCGATTGGCTGAAGCCATGGGCTTTAACCTCTCGGAAGTGAAAAATCATGTTTGGGATCTTCAAAGCGAAGACGCCCCGTTAAGCTTGCAAGTCGTGAGCCAATCCCAACAAGTGTGGGCTCTGATGAATGCCACGACCACCCCGGAAGCTGAAGTGCAAGGCGCCGCGATCGAAGCCGTTCGCCAACGCATTGGCAAGACTACGTTGGTGCTTTTGGTCGATATGGCCGGCTACATGGCCCGTTTCGGCGACTTTAGCGACCGAGTCACGTTCCGTAAGGAACTCTGGAAAGAATTTGCTGCGCAAATCGGTGTACCCGTGGTGTTCTACCACGCCGGCGTTCGCCCCGATGATGCCACTTGCACGGCAATGAAAGATGCAACGATGCAATACTAAGGATTAAAACATGCCCAATTTAGAGCCTATGCGCATCAACCTGAGCTTGGTCTCTCATACCAATATCGGCAAGACCACCTTGGCCCGCACGTTATTGGGACGAGACATCGGTGAAGTAGCCGACCGTCCTCACGTGACTGAAACGGCTGACGATCATGTTTTGATCCGTGGTACCGACGGCTGTTCCGAACTCGTTTTGTGGGACACGCCGGGGTTTGGCGACAGCATCCGTTTGGCCCAACGTCTGGAAGGTCGTTCCAACCCCTTGGGTTGGTTCTTATCGGAATTGTGGGACCGTGTGTCCAACAAGGCCCTTTGGCTCAACCAACGTGCGATTAAGCACGTCAAGGACACAAGCTCCGTCGTGCTTTATTTGGTCAATGCCAGCGAATCGCCTCAAGCCAGTAATTACATCAGCGCTGAAATGCAGATCCTTTCTTGGATCAACAAGCCCGTGATCGTGTTGCTCAATCAAATGGGCAAACCCCGCGAACAAGCGATCGAAGAGGCAGAATTGAAGCAATGGCAAGACTACATGGCTCAATTCCCGTTGGTCAAAGATGTATTACCGATGGATGCTTTTGCTCGTTGCTGGGTTCAAGAATTCGCACTCTTTGACTCCATTGGCAAAGTACTCACGGAAGAGCAAAAGGTTACGTTTGAAGGTCTTCGCAGTGCTTGGAGCCGTCAACGCCGTGCGGTTTACTCCACCTCCATCGAAGCGATTTCTCACTACTTGACGCAATTGTCTTTGGATCATGAATTGCTCTCGGACTACTCTTTGACCGACCAAGTCAAGGATTGGGGGCGTCGATTCGGCATGGTCAAGACCGAATCCGGTCCGGTGATCGATGCGAAAAATGCGTTGGCTGCACGCGCAGCCGACCTTTTGTGTGTGCTCACTCAACGTCTGATTGATGCTCATGGTATCGAAGGCTCAGGCGTCAAACGTGAATTGCTCCGTCGTTTGAAGACCGACTGGACGGTTCACACGGCAGCCGACCCCAAGGGGGCCGCCATCGTCGGTGTGGGTGCCGGTGCGGCAACGGGACTTGCCGCAGACATTGCCACGGGTGGTTTAAGTGTCGGTTTAGGTACGCTTTTGGGTACGGTAATCGGAGCCATTGGCGGTGCCGGTGCTGCCGTTGCTTATAACCAAGTCAAGGGCGTTTCGGGCACGAAGGTCTCTTGGAGCAAGATGGCCCTTCAAAACTTCCTTTTGGAAGCCGTTCTTCTTTATTTGGCCGTTGCACACTTCGGTCGAGGTCGCGGTTACTGGGAAGAAAGCGAAGCACCTCCTTTCTGGAAGGATGTGGTTATCGATGAAATGAAAAAGCAACCCAACGAATACGACACGACGCAAATGGAGTCACCCGATGAAATCGAAGGCATCAGTACTCGTACGACCGATACCGTGATTCGAGGTGTGCTCTACACTCTCTACAAGAAGTCGATCTAACCTATCAACAAAAAAAATCGCGCCCCAAGTGGAGCGCGATTTTTTTTGAAATCCATCAATTAGAGAACAGCCGCCACCGATTGAGCCACGTACTTCACATTGGCATCATTCAAACCGCAGATGCAGAAACGACCGTTACGAACGGCATAAATGGCATATTCATTAGCCAAACGATCGATTTGCTCAGGCGTCAAACCCGTAAACGAGAACATACCGGCTTGTTCGGTCACAAACGTGAAATCACGCTTAGCACCGATACGAGCCATTTCATCGGCCAAAGCATGACGCATGGCTTGGATACGCGTACGCATACCCGTCAATTCGGCTTCCCACTTGGCATAGCGCTCGGGATCGCTCAAAACTCGCTCAACAATACGACCACCGAATGCGGGCGGCGTCGAATAGTTACAACGAATAACGCCCTCCAACTGCGTAATCACATTTTGTGCTTCTGTGGCGCTTTGCGTTACGACCGTCAAGGCACCGATGCGTTCACTATAGAGATTGAAAGACTTGGAATAAGAGGTTGCGACCATAAAGCTCATGCCGCTTTCTGCAAACAAGCGGATCGCCATGGCGTCTTCGTCGAGCCCCTTACCGAAACCTTGATAAGCCATATCCAAGAACGGAATCAAGCCGTTGGTTTGACAAAGCTGCAACACTTCACGCCATTGAGCTTCATTTAAATCGTATCCCGTGGGGTTATGGCAACAAGAGTGCAACACCACCAAAGTCTTAGCCGGCAAGGCTTTCAAGCCGCTCATCATCGCATCGAAATCGACACAGTTATTAGCAGCGTCATAGTAGGGATAGTGAAGTTCCTGAAGATCGGCCAACTTCAAAAGTGCATTGTGATTGCCCCACGTAGGCACACTCGTCGCACCGGCTTCAACACCCATCACATAGTGCATAAAGTCCATACCGACCTTCAATGCACCGGTGCCACCCGGCGTTTGCACCGTTGCGGCTCGACCCGAAAGAACCACTTCACTGTCGGCTCCGAACACCATTTTTTGAACGGCAGCTCGATAGCCTTCCAAACCACGGATGGCCGTGTATGAGTGAGGAATGGGCGACTCGGCCAAAGCGAATTTAGCTTCCTTGACAACATCGAGAATCGGCGTCTTTCCGCTTTCATCCAAATACACACCGACACTTAAATTCACCTTTTCAGGACGCGTATCGGCACGAAACTTTTCAGAAATACTCAAAATCGGATCGCCGGGGGCTGCAGCCAAGTTCTTAAACAACAAATCGCTCATCATCAAACTCCCTTCACCGACAAAAACACGGTCGACTTTCTAATGATATGCCAATAAGTACCTGTTGAAAAAAGAAAAAAGGGGAGTTTTTCAACTCCCCTAAGGTATTTTCTCTATCCCCTCATTGCTGAGGTTTGGAGATTAAGGCACCAATTCTTGGACTTCGTCTTTCTTGACTTGACGAATCAAGTCTTCACGCTTAACGCCCAAATACATGGCAATCGCAGCCGACACGAAGACGGAGGAATAAATGCCAAAACAAATACCGATCGTCAATGCCAATGCGAAGTAGTGCAAAGCCGGACCACCGAAGAAATACATAGCCAACGTCATGGCCAACGTAGAACCGTGGGTAATCATCGTACGAGAGATCGTTGCCGTAATGGCAGAGTTGATCACTTCGACCGTACTGGCTCGACGCATCTTTTTGAAGTGTTCACGAACACGGTCAAAAATAATCACCGATTCGTTGACCGAATAGCCCAAGACAGCCAAAACGGCGGCCAAAACCGGCAACGAGAATTCCCATTGGAAAATCGAAAACACCCCGACTACCAACACAACGTCGTGCATATTGGCGATGATGGCTGCCAATGCGAACTTCCATTCGAATCGGAATGCCAAATAGATCATGATGCCGATACAAACGAGCAAAAGAGCGGTTGCGCCATCGCTAGCCAGTTCTTCACCAACTTGCGGACCGACGAATTCCACGCGCGTCAATTGCACGCCCGGTTCTGTCTTTTGCAACACTTCCATCACTTGCTTGGCTTGATCACCGGAATTTTGACCTTCCAGTATCGGCAAACGAATCATCACGTCACGAGCCGTACCGAAGTTTTGAACGGCTGCCTCAAGACCCACATCCTTTTTGATCGTATCGCGGATTTGTGCGACGGGAGCCGCTTGCGGATAGCTCACTTCCATCACCGTACCGCCCGTAAACTCGATCGAGAAGGACAAGCCCTTGATGATCAAGAATGCGACAGCGACGATAAACGAAATCAACGAAATCGCATTGAAGATCTTGGCAAAACGCATGAAAGGAATCGTGCGTCGAATCTTAAATAACTCCATCACACTCTCCTTTATTTCCAGTCGACTTGACCCACATGGATCTTCGTCAACTTCTTCTTACGACCATAGATCAAATTGACCAAGGCGCGAGACACACAGACGGCCGTGAAGATGGACGTCATGATGCCCAAACAGTGCACCACGGCAAAACCACGAACCGGACCGGAACCGAAGATCAACAAAGCCACACCGGCGATCAAACTCGTGATATTCGAGTCCAAAATCGTGGCAAAAGCCTTATCGAAACCTTCGCTGATAGCCTGCTGCGGCGTACGACCTGCACGCAACTCTTCACGGATACGTTCGTTGATAAGCACGTTGGCGTCAACAGCCATACCCAATGTCAAGGCAATAGCGGCAATACCCGGCAACGTCAACGTCGCTTGCAACATGGAAAGCAACGCAATCAAAAGCATCACGTTGGAGACCAAGGCAAACACGGAAATCGCACCGAACACTTGGTAGTAAATGATCATAAAGATCGCCACCACGGCAAAACCGTAGAGCGTGGACTTAAAGCCGGCTTCAATGTTGGCGGCACCCAAGCTCGGACCGACCAAACGTTCTTCGATGATTTCCATCGGAGCGGCCAAAGAACCGGCACGCAAAAGCAATGCCGTATCCGTGGCTTCCACGGCCGTCATACGACCGGAAATCTGAACACGACCACCGCCGATTTCTTGACGAATAACCGGCGCCGTCACCACTTCACCCTTGCCCTTTTCGAACAAGATGATAGCCATGCGCTTACCGACGTTTTCACGCGTGACGTCTTGGAAAATGCGTGCACCACGGCTATCGAGCACCAAGTTCACGGTCGGTTCTTGCGTTTGTTGATCAAAACCCGGCTGAGCATCGTTCAAATTGTCACCCGTCAAGATCACTTGACGTTTAACAAGGATCGGCATACCGGAGCGATCAAGATAGCGTTCATCACCGAACGGGACCGTACCGGAGGCCATTTGAGCATAAGCTTCCGGAGAGTCATCGACCATGCGGATTTCAAGCGTAGCCGTACGACCCAAAATGTCTTTGGCCTTGGCCGTGTCTTGAACACCCGGCAATTGAACGACGATACGGCTTGCACCTTGTTGAGCAATCACCGGTTCTGCCACACCCAACTCATTAATACGGTTGTGCAACGTGGAGATGTTTTGCTTCAAGGCGTAGTCACGAACATCCTTCATGGAGCTTTCATTGAGCGAAGCCACGAGCTTATAGGTGCTACCGAGGTCTTCTTCACTCAACAACAAACCGCCGTAAGAGTTACGCAACAAATCATGAGCCTTGGCACGTTCTTCCGCAGAGCGGAAAGCGATTTCCAAAGCCGTGCCGTTACGCGTGATACCGGCATGACGAATACGTTCTTCACGGAACTGAGAACGCATGTCACCGGCCAATGCATCCACACGCTTTTGAATAGCCGCACGCATGTCGACTTCCAACAAGAAGTGCACACCACCGCGCAAGTCAAGACCCAAGTACATCGGCAAAGCACGAAGACTCAAGAGCCATTGCGGGGTATTCGGGACCAAATTCAAAGCCACGACATAAGCCGGATCGGTCGGATCAGGATTCAAAACCTTTTCGATCACTTCCTTGGCTTGCAATTGCATCTCAGCTTGCGTCGGTTCGAAGCGAACTCGAATCGTCGACTGTTGAGCACCTTGCTCAAAGAAAATGCCATTGGGTTTGATCTGAGCGGACTCAAGCGCAGCATTGACCTGCGCATAAACTTTTTCATCGACCTTCACGGTCGCTTTTTGGCTGGAGATCTGCACGGCGGGCGATTCACCGAAGAAATTCGGCGTCGTGTAGATCATGCCGATGATCAAAGCGACGGCAATGACGATGTATTTCCACAACGGATAACGATTCACGTTATTCCCCCAACGAGAAAAATCCCTAAAAAACAGGCGGGATTTCTGCCTTTTTACGAACGCAAAAAGAAGAGACAAAGCCCTTCTTTCTGCAATCGGTGAAATTTTGAGTCAAAAACTCAAAATTAGAACGTTTGGATCGTACCCTTCGGCAAGACCATTTGGACGGCCATGCGTTGGATCGTCAAGCAAACCGGCTCTTCCTTAACAGCAGCGATTTGAACGACGATATATTGTTCGCCGACTTCAGCCACGCGACCGGCGATACCGCCAGCCGTCAACACTTCATCGCCCGTGGTCAAAGCATCGACCATCTTGGCATGTTCCTTTTGGCGCTTTTGTTGCGGACGGATCAAGAAGAACCAGAACACAACGAAAATCAAGATCATCGGCAAGAAGCTACCGATGAAACCCATTGCACCACCTTCTGCACCGGCCGTTTGAGCCATTGCGTCAGAGATAAAAAACATGTGTTTCTCCAATCAATTAAAAAGCGAACTAGTAAACAGTTCTAGATAAAAAACTTCCATATTATACGAGCCTTTTTCAATGAAAACCGCCCGTAAATCAAGGTCTTTTGCAACAAAAGGTGTTTATTCGACACCGCGAGCGCGATCGGCGTGGAACTGAGCCTTCCACTCTTCGAAACGATCTTCATCCAATGCATCGCGCATCTCTTGCATCAAATTGAGGTAGTAATGCAAGTTGTGGATCGTATTCAAGCGTGCGCCCAAGATTTCATTGACCTTTTGCAAGTGATGCAAGTAGGCACGAGAGAAGTTACGGCATGCATAGCAGTTACAAGTCGGATCCAAAGGACGGAGGTCGTCCTTGTACTTGCTGTTGCGGATCTTCACATCGCCATAGCGCGTAAAGAGCCAACCGTTACGAGCATTACGCGTCGGCATCACACAGTCGAACATATCAATGCCCTTGCTGACACCAGCCACCAAATCTTCCGGCGTACCCACGCCCATCAAATAGCGGGGCTTGTTTTCCGGCAATTGGTAAGCGATCGCATCCAAAATGCGCATCATGTCTTCCTTGGGCTCACCCACGGACAAACCGCCAATGGCATAACCGTGGAAGTCCAATTCCTTCAAGCCTTGCAAGGATTCTTCACGCAAGTGTTCGAACATGCCGCCTTGAACGATACCGAAAAGCGCATTCGGGTTTTCCAAACGTTCAAATTCATCCTTACAACGCTTTGCCCAACGAAGAGACATGCGCATGGACTTGGCAGCTTCGGCTTCCGTTGCCGGGCGACCGTCGATTTCGTAAGGCGTGCATTCGTCAAATTGCATGACGATGTCGGAATTCAAAACCTTTTGGATTTGCATGGAGACTTCCGGCGTCAAGAAAAGCTTATCGCCATTAATCGGCGAGGAGAACTTCACGCCTTCTTCCGTAATCTTGCGCAAACCACCCAAAGAGAACACTTGGAAACCACCAGAGTCCGTCAAGATGGGCTTATCCCACCCCATGAAACGGTGCAAACCACCATGCTTTTCAACGACGTCCAAACCCGGACGAAGCCACAAGTGGAAGGTGTTACCCAAAATAATTTGAGAACCGATTTCGTTGAGCTCATTCGGAGCCATGCCCTTAACGGTACCGTAGGTCCCCACCGGCATAAAAATCGGCGTTTGCACCACACCGTGGTTCAACTTCATTTCGCCTCGGCGAGCCTTGCCAGAGGTCTTTTTCAACGTAAATTCGAGACTCACTTTTGCATCTCCGGATTTTTTTCCAACAACATCGCATCCCCGTAGCTAAAGAAGCGATACTCATGCTCAATGGCGTGTTGATAAGCCGTTTCAATACGGTCCTTACCGGCTAACGCACTCACCAACATCAAAAGGGTAGACTTCGGCAAATGGAAATTCGTGATCAACGCGTCAATCACCTTGAACGTATAACCGGGCTTAATGAACAAGCGCGTATCACGAGATCCCGCTTGAATCTTGCCCATTTCAACGGCACCGCTTTCCAAAGCACGCAAACTCGTCGTACCGACGGCGACGACACGTCGACCAGCCGCCTTGGCTTCATTGACCTTACGGACCGTTTCTTCTTCGATCGTATACCACTCGGAGTGCATTACGTGTTCGCTCAAACGTTCCACACGAACCGGTTGGAACGTGCCGGCACCTACGTGCAACGTCACAAAAGCGGTATCAATACCCTTGGCCTTTGCACGTGCGAGAATCTCGTCGGTGAAATGAAGACCGGCCGTAGGTGCGGCGACAGCGCCCGGCGTTTTAGCGTAAACGGTTTGATAACGCGTTTCGTCGCTTTTATCGGCAGCGTGCGTGATGTAGGGCGGAAGCGGAACATTGCCAAAGAAGTCGAGCACATCCAACACCGGACGAGCAAAACGCAACGCAAAGAACTCACCTTCACGACCCGTGACTTCCACTTCTTCGACGTGACCGTCTTTTTCAAAAACCAAATAAGAGCCGGCCTTCGGGCTCTTGCTGGCGCGCGTCATCGCAATAGCCGTCATCTCACCGGTGATGCGTTCGATCAACACTTCGACAGCACCACCCGTCTTCTTTTTGCCGAGCATACGAGCTTTGATTACCTTGGTGTTGTTCATCACCAAAAGGTCATCGGGACGCAAAAGATCGATGATGTCATAGAAGTGCAAATCGTCCAAACCATCGGGACGAACATGCAACAAGCGACTGGCGCTTCGATCTGCCAACGGGAATTGAGCGATGCGCTCTTCGGGCAAATCAAAATCAAAATCGGATAAGAGTAATTCAGTATCAGACATGGCTTTACCGGCCAAAAGTTGAAAGAAGCGCTATCTTAGCGGATTTACTAACTTTTTTGAAGCTTATTGAATCAAAAAGAGCGCGTCTAAAACCAAAATTTCAGACGCGCTCTTAGCAACGGTCTACTTAGCCAAGAAGTTTCTTAGCCAAAGCCTCCCACATCTTGGTACCGTTGGGCAAATACTTTTCCTCCAACGTCATATTGCGATCATGAAGTCCCGGTGTTGCACCGACGCCAATCCCAAAATAGGCGGTCTTTGTCGAAGGCTTTTTCGTTTTGAAAAAGTGGAAATCTTCGCCACCGCCACCACAGGCATCGACCACATTTTCAACCCCGAACTCTTCGGCAATCGTTTCTTTGACCAAAGCGACCATCTCGACATCGTACTCGGAGGCAGGACACTCTTCGATCAACTCAACCTTCGCTGTCGTTCCATAAGCTTCGGCCGTGTGTTTCGCAATCGATTCAAGCTTTGCCACCATTTCTGCCAAACCTGAATTCGTCTCGGCACGAAGATCGAGCATCACCTTGGTCCATGCCGCAATCGTATTGGTCGCACCCGGTTCACTTTGGATGCGAGTTGCCTTGATCGACCAGCTTTCATTGGGATCGATTCGCATCCCATTTAGAGCAACGATCATATTAGCGGCCACATCCACCGGATTGATCCCTTGATGCGGCCGAGATGCGTGAACGGGCTGACCTTCAATCGTGACGATGTGTGTCGTACAAGCCACGTGGTTGATTTGGGCACAAAGTTTCCCTGCTGCCAAATCTTGCGTCGCACGGATGTGACCGGCGATCGCGATATCCACGTCGTCTCCAACACCCGCTTCAATCATCGCCAAAGCACCGGTGAGGTTTTCTTCACCGGGCTGAAACACGACTTTGAGCGTACCGCGCTTGACGATTTCTTTAAATTGAGGGACTGCCGCCAAAAGCATGGCGCAATGTGAGTCATGCCCGCAAGCATGAATGGCAACAACGCCCCCATCCTGAGTTGAATAAGGCAAGGCATCCATATCGGCTCGGAAAAGAACAACCGGACCGGACTCTTTACCACGAATCGTCGCAACGACACCGGTACCACCAACCGTTATGAAAAACCTATCCAAATCTATCTAATGACAGAAATGGCGTTTTCTTCTCGGTTCATCGAATACGGATTCAC
>JAFNZB010000192.1 GCA_017383055.1 Burkholderiaceae bacterium
GTGGGTGACACGATCACGCACTCTCAAAAGCCTGCCAAGGAACCGTTGCCGGGCTTTAAGGAAGTCAAGCCTCAGGTGTTTGCCGGTCTCTATCCGGTCGAATCCAACCAATACGAAGCCCTTCGTGACGCATTGACGAAGTTGCAATTGAACGATGCCGCTTTGCAATTCGAACCGGAAGTCTCCCAAGCATTGGGCTTCGGTTTCCGTGCCGGCTTCTTGGGTCTTTTGCACATGGACATCGTTCAAGAGCGTCTTGAACGCGAATACGACATGGACCTCATCACGACGGCCCCGTCCGTGGTGTACGAAGTTTTGAAGACCGACGGCGAGTTGATCCAAGTGGAAAATCCGTCCAAGCTTCCGAGCCCGGACAAGATCGCTGAGATCCGTGAGCCGATCGATAAGGTGACGATCTTCGTGCCCGATGAACACGTCGGTGCTGTGATGAAGCTTTGTAACGAAAAGCGCGGTATCCAAACGAATTTGGCTTACCACGGCCGTCAAGTGCACTTGACCTATGAATTGCCTTTGGCCGAAATTGTGTTGGACTTCTTCGATCGCTTGAAGTCCACGACGCGCGGTTATGCTTCCATGGACTATGAATTCTTGGAATACCGTGCTGCTGACGTGGTGAAGGTCGACATGCTCATCAACGGCGATCGTGTGGATGCTTTGTCTTCCATCATCCACCGCTCCAATTCCGTCTTCCGCGGTCGTGAAATCGTGACGCGCTTGCGCTCTTTGATTCCGCGTCAAATGTATGACGTGGCAATCCAAGCTGCGATCGGTGCGAACATCATCGCTCGTGAAAACGTGAAGGCTTTGCGCAAAAACGTGTTGGCTAAGTGCTACGGTGGTGACATCACCCGTAAGCGCAAGCTCTTGGAAAAGCAAAAGGCCGGTAAGAAGCGTATGAAGCAAGTGGGCTCGGTGGAAATCCCGCAAGAAGCCTTCTTGGCCATCTTGCAAGTCGATGAGAAATAATTCTAGGAGCGCACCATGAACTTTTCGTTAGTGTTGTTGCTCTTGACGGTCGGTACGGGCATCCTCTGGGTGCTCGAGCGATTCCACTGGGCACCGGCTCGTCGCCAAAAGGCCAAAGAAGAAGCCGATCGTTTTGCCCAAGCCAATCGTGAAGCGATCAACCACGGTGTGATCAGTGTGATTGGCGAAAGCCAAGCGACCTATGATCGCATCGCCAAGCAACCGAAGTGGTTGGAATACACGGCAGGACTCTTCCCCGTGATCCTCTTTGTCTTCGTGTTGCGCAGCTTCATCGTCGAACCTTTCCGCATCCCGTCGGGCTCCATGTTGCCGACCATTCATGCGGGTGACTTCATTTTGGTCAACAAGTTCGAACACGGTCTTCGTTTCCCGGTCTTGAACTGGGAGATCACCAAGGGTAAGGATTTGGAACGCGGTGAGATCGTGGTCTTTAAGTACCCCGTTGATCGCAATGTCGACTTCATCAAGCGTGTGGTCGGTTTGCCGGGCGATGAAGTGCGTTACATCAATAAGGTGTTGTATGTGAACAGCGTTCGCCAACCCGAAGTGGCTGACGGTACGTTCTTTGACGAAGACACGTATAAGACGTTGAACCAATACAAGGAAACGCTCTCCGGCGTTGAGCATCATATCTTGAAGGATCCGATGATGGCTTCTCAAGCTCACCCGGTGCGTTATTTCCCGCACTTGGATCAATGCGCTTACTCGATGGGCGACATGGTTTGCAAGGTCCCCGAAGGTCATTACTTCATGATGGGCGACAATCGCGACAATTCCGCCGACAGCCGCTTCTGGGGTTTTGTGCCGCGTGAAGACATCGTGGGTCGAGCCTTCTTCATTTGGCTCAATTTTTCGGACTTTAGCCGTATCGGTTCGATCGAATAAGGAGGACGGTGATGCTTCCTCTTGAAAGTTTGGAACTCAAGATCGGTTACACGTTCAAGGAAAAGCGTTTGTTGCAACGCGCCTTGACGCACCGCTCTTGGGGGGCTGAAAACAACGAGCGCCTTGAATTTTTGGGTGACTCCGTTTTGAATTGTGTGATCGGTCAAGCGCTTTTCTTGCGTGATTCGCACTTTAACGAAGGCTCGTTGTCGCGCGTGCGTGCGAACTTGGTCTGCGAAGACGCATTGGCCGAGATCGCCAATCGTTTGGTGTTATCGGACTATTTGCGCATGGGTCAGGGCGAGATGAAGACGGGTGGCGCTCGTCGACCGTCCATTTTGGCCGATGCCACGGAAGCCATTTTCGGTGCCATCATGACCGAGAGCGGTTTCGATCAAACCAAGGAAGTGATCCTTCGTTTGTATGAGCCGATCCTCTCGCAATTGACGCCGGAGCGCATGTGTAAGGACCCGAAGACCCTTTTGCAAGAATTCTTGCAAGGCATGCGTTTGGGCTTACCCGAATACAAAGTGATCGAAATCCGCGGTGCCGCTCACGATCAAACGTTTGAGTGCGAATGTGCGATTTCGAAATTGAATATCAGTGTGCGCGGTATCGGTAAGAGCCGTCGCACGGCCGAACAAGCGGCCGCTAAAGATGCTTTGGCCCAAGCTGAAAACGCTTTGGCCAACCGTAAAAAAGTTAAGTAAGGAATCAAATCGATGAAAGAAGGTTTTCGTTGTGGTTACATTGCCGTGATCGGTCGTCCGAACGTCGGTAAGAGTACCCTCATCAATACCATGATCGGTGAAAAGGTCAGTATCACGAGTAAGAAGCCGCAAACGACGCGTAATCGCGTGTTGGGCGTGGTCACGAGCGAAACGGCTCAATTCGTGTTCGTCGATACCCCGGGTTTTCAAACCAAGCACGGTAACGCGTTGATCCGCGGCATGAACCGTTCCGTTCGTTCGACGATCTCGGACACGGACGTGATCGTGCTCTTGATCGAAAGCTCCGGCTGGCGTGCTGAAGACGAAAAGGTCTTGAGCTTGATCGACAAGGATGCCAAGAACGTGATCCTCGTCTTGAACAAGGTCGACCTCATGAAGAAGCGTGACGAATTGTTGCCCTTGATGGCCGAATCCATGAAGAAGTTCCCGTTTGCCCAAATCGTGCCGGTGTCGGCTGAAAAGGGTAAGCAAGTGCCCGAACTCATGGCAGAAATTGAAAAGTTGTTGCCCGAGAGCGAACCGTACTACGATCCGGACATCTACACGGACAAGAGCCCGCGCTTCTTGGCAAGCGAAATCATTCGCGAAAAGGCTTTCCGTTTGTTGGGTGACGAGTTGCCCTACGGTATCGCCGTCACGATCGACAAGTGGACCGAAGATAACAAGAAGGCCGAGATCATCGCCACGCTCATCGTCGAACGCGACGCTCACAAGGGCATCGTGATCGGTGCGGGCGGTGAAAAGCTTCGCGAAATCTCTCGTTTGGCCCGTGCCGACATCGCTGAGATGTTGGGCAAGGGCGTGTACCTCGAAGTGTGGGTGCGCGTGCGTAAGGGTTGGAACGATGATGCTCGTGCCTTGAAGACCTTGGGTTACGAATAATCCATGGCCACTAAGACCGTTACTCGTCGAGTACAGGATGAGGCTGCGTTTGTGCTTCAAACGTGGCCTTGGAAAGAGACGAGCTTATTGGTCGAATTGATGACGCTGCACCACGGCAAAGTCGTTGTCGTGGCGCGCGGCGCCAAGCGCCCCGGGAGTCAATTCCGGGGGCTACTCTCGAGTTTCATTCCGCTCAAAGTGTCCTATCACGGACAAAACGAAGTCAAATCCCTCTCCAAAGTCCAATGGCTGGGCGGCTATTTGCCTTTAGAAGGCGAAGCGCTTTTTGCCGGGTTCTACGTGAACGAACTCTTGGTTCGTCTGTTGCCCCGAGAAGATGCGATGCCCGCTCTTTTTGCTTCTTACGTTCAAGCGCTGAAAGCCTTGGCGGGCGACTCCAACATTCACGAGCGTGCGCTTCGTGTGTTTGAAGGGGAACTTTTAGAAGACTTGGGCTACGGTTTGCCCGATGAAATGAAATCGGTCGTGTGGACGGCTGGAGAGATCGTACCGTTTGAGGCGGGGGCTGTTTATGCGGACGACGCAATCGTGATCGAAGCGGCGATGCTCGCGAAACTTAAGAAGAAAGACTTCACGGAAAGCGCCACGCTTTCTTTTGCCAAGAAAC
>JAFNZB010000193.1 GCA_017383055.1 Burkholderiaceae bacterium
AAGGCACGGTTCGCGAGATCAATACGCGCTATACCGTCGTTCGTAATACGCAAGGGATCGAGTGCATTGTTCCGAATGAAAATTTCGTGACGAGTACGGTGGAAAACATGTCGTATTCCGACACGCACGTGCGCGGTACGACCACGATCTCGGTTGCTTACGATGCCAATATCGATTTGGCGATCCGTATTTTGCTTGAGATTGCCGATGCGCATCCGCGCGTGGATCATTCCCGTTCCAACTACGCCTTGGTCACCAATTTCGGTGCTGACGGTGTCGACATCGAATTGGGTTACTGGATTGCCGATCCGCAAAACGGCACGGGTGGTGTGAAGTCCGACATCAATCGTGAAATTTTGCGTCGATTCGATGAGGCCGGTATCGAAGTGCCGTATGCTCAACGTGAACTTCGTTTCCGTGGCGAACCTACGATTCGAGTGGTTCATGCCGACAAGCCCTAAAAGATGAATTAGGACTTACTCCCAAAAAATGCACGCTTTCGGGCGTGCATTTTTGTTTGGGCGTAGCATTACATATTATGAGTGAGATTGAGAAAAAACCTTCCAAGTGGTTTGCATTGTTATTGGCTGTCTGTACGATGGTCGGGCCGTTTGCAGCCAACGCTTACCAACCCGGCTTTGAATTCATGGGAGCCGAGTTGGGGATTTCTCGTGCCGCCGTTCAACAAACCCTTTCCATTTACCTTATCAGTTACGCTTGCGGTTCGCTTTTTATCGGAGCCGTCTCTGACGCCTACGGTCGTAAGCGAGTTTTGGTATTAGGGCTTCTTTTCTTTGCTTTGGCGAGCTTGGCCGCCAGTTTCGCCAACTCTTTTGAGATGCTCATCATCTGTCGCATCCTGATGGGGTTGGGCGTATCCGTGGGTCAAGTGCTCGCATTGGCCATCACGCGTGATTATTTTAAGGGTCGTCAAGCCCAAGAAATGATGGCTTCGATTGCCATGATCTTCGCTCTGGCACCGGCCGTTTCGCCCGTGGTGGGTGGTTGGCTCGTTGAGTGGCAAGGGTGGCGAAGTGTCTTTGTTTTCTTAACGATTTTTAGTACTTTAATTGCAACGATCGGCTTTATTTTCTTGAAGGAGTCGTTGCCGGTTGAGCGTCGGGTACCGTTTTCTCCCGTGTATTTGGCTAAAGCCTATTGTCGAGTTTTACGCAATCCGGCGTTTGTGGCGGGTGTGGTGGCTCACGGTTTCCTTTTCATGGGCAGCATTTTGTTTGCAGCCGGCGCTGCCGACTTGGTCTTGAATGTGATGCACATGGGCGTGACCGATTTCGGTTACTTGATGTTCCCGTTGATTGGCGTGGGCGTTGTGGGCGCCTCGATGTCGACGCGTTTTGTCGATCGTTTTGGCGCTAAGGGGGCTATGCGTATCCATGTCATCGTGATGATGACGACGGCCGTAATCGGTATGGTGCTTAACTATCAATTGGATTTGGCTTGGCCGTGGTTGTTAGTGCCTGCGATGATTTACAGTTTTGCGATGGCCGCGCTTCGCCCGATCATTTCGGTCTACAACATGGATTACTATCCGAAAAATCGAGGCTTGGCAGCGAGTGTTCAGCAGTCACTGCAAACACTTTCTTTTGCAACGTGTGCCGGCGTACTCGTACCGTTGATCATGGGTCACGGTTGGATGTACTACTTGGTTTTGGTCGGTGCATCGCTTTGCGTGGGTGGATTGTGGTTCGTTTCCATGGTCTTGCGACCGAAGTATTTGCCCAAAGAAGACTAAAGCACCGATACCAAAATCATCACGATCACAACACTGGTGGCCACGGACAAAGAGTTAAAGTTCGCGGCCATTTTCATGTCACACTTGGCTTTGATCGAGAAGACCAAGGCGATTGCCGGAATCGGAGCAAAGGCTAAAATCGCCAATGCTTTGCGTACGTCTTCATCGAACGGTAACCAGAAATAGATCGCTAACGAAATAAGCGCTGAGAAGAAGACGCGCACGGCCAAGTGCATGAAGATGTCTTTAATTTGATCGGGGCGCATGGAGAGATTGATCCCTTGACCGATCATGATCATAGCCAAAAAGGCATTGGCGTTCGCACCGATACGAGCAAAGTCGATTACGAAATCGGGGAAAGCCAAATGGAAAATCGCCATCACGGTCATCGTCGAATAAGCCCAAATGGGCCCCGAGGTGAGCATGCGAGAGAGAATGGCTTTGATAAAGTCCCAACGAGAACCGGCGCCACCGCCCATGGCTAACGAGTACGTGGTGCCCGTGCACATGAAAGCATTGCCTACGTCAAACATACAGATTGATAAAAATCCCACCGGTGTTACGAACCCTTGCATCAGGGGCATGGCGAACGTGCCGATGTTGTAGCCTGCCAAATTAATCATTGCAAAGCGACGAGCTTCATCGCCTGCGCGGGCTTTCCAAATTCGACCGATGAAACACATCACCAAATTGCAAACGATCCCTAAAGCGATTAATCCGAAGTACGCGGCTTCGATTTGAATACCGTTCAGGCTCACGATCACCAAACAAGGCACGGTGACGTACAAAACCAAACCGGCTAACGCGTGGACCGTGTCGGCTTTGAGAACATTGACGCGACGAAGCACGTACCCTAAAACGATGAAAGCGACATAAGCGCAGATTTGACCGAGACCTTCCACGATCGAGCCCTGAAAAAACGGTGAATACGAAAATGTTACTCTGAAGCGAGTAGAGGGGCCTAAACAACTCCCCTCTGAAGAGGGAAGGTTTCCTTTGACCAAGTGTTAGCTTTTTCATCCGCCTCTTGTTGAGAGACATCTCTCAACAAGAGCGGCAGATGACTGTCACTACTACCACAAAGGATTTCGAGACGAACCTTCTCCGGCGTCAGAGCTTGAGGCTCTGGCGCAAATGCACAATCATAAAAATTGCCATTACTCGATGGTTTACCGATCACATAACCCGCGTCTCGCAGGAGCTGTTTCGCACCTTCCAAAGTTTTTTTGATCTTTGGCGGATCATGTTTTTCCTGTTCGATATCGGCACATTGCAATAGCAACGCACTCATGATATCTCGTTGGATCCATTCGTTTGTTTCGCCTAAACGATGCCAACGCTGATTCAACGATTTCTTTGTACACATTTCTGTATACGGATCATATTGGCTCAACTTCAATTGGTAGGGACTTACTTCAACAACCTTTGAACCAGCACTTTCAGCCTTGCTCCTTAAGTGTTCAAAAAATCCCGAAATACCGCTTTTACCTAAGCTTTTTCCAAAATGACCTCTTTGAAAAGCTTTCCAAGTATTCTTTTCAACACGAATGTCACCGGCTAAGGACAGTAAGAGATTGATAACCTTGCCGTGTTCACAACGTCGAGTTGCCGATGCTACGCGATGACATTCACGAAGTTTGTTCGCTCGCTTTTGGTAACCTTTCGTTTTTTTTAGTTTTGCTCCTTTTGTTAGCGTACCGTTTCCTTGATAAGCACTAGGATTATTTTTGCGCAGACTTCTGTCCATCGAGCGTTGGATACGACGAATCTTCGCTTCATCGACCTGCGCGGTAGGTGCTACTTTGATTTTTCCAGCAAAACGATCGCTAAAGACCGCAATTTCTTGAGGTCCCGGATCGATTGATAGTCTCTCGGTAACCGGTGCGTACACATGTTTGATAGGAGCACTACCTTCAAGAATCAAATCCACGAAGAAACGTTGTCGGCCTTTGATCATCTTTCGCTTCAGGCGACAGTATTTGATTCTCTTGAATTCGTTCTCCCCATCTTTTCTCAATGCCCGTTGGATATACTCATCATCGGGGTCGATCAGGACGCGATAGTCATGTCGACACCAATCCAGAACGGATTTTTCGATTTTGAATTTGAGTCCTGTTGTATTGGTTTTCCCTTCAATACTATGCAACCCGCGAGAAGCAGACTTAAAACGTGGACGTCCGCCCAAACCCAATTGGTAACGATGAATACCTTGATAAACTCGGGTAGCAATTTTTTGCGTTTCATTGATACCCAATTCACTTTTGCGACCGCTTCCACAACGATGACGGGCAACCGTTGCATGCAAATCATATTCGGTTAAACGGTATTGGCGAACTAACTCTCTAAACAGTGCGCTTCGGTCTTTGCCTTTAGGTAACTCCCGAGCTTCTTTCCAACGAATGTCCTGTCGCATTTGGTGCAGTCGCCCCAAAGCACTTCCTAAAACTGCGTTATATAACTGACGTGCATATTCAAACTTCCTGAGGATCGTTTGAACCTCAGAATCATCGACTTTGACGGGCAATTCGAGAATAAATGTTTGAGTTTTCATAAAAACAATTTTACTCAACGACTTCGTCGTTGCACGATTCCCTCCCCTCAATAAATTGAGGGGCTTCCATCGTGATTGTTCTGTGAATTTGCTCAAAATGCAAAAAAGCCCAGGATCGAAATCCTAGGCTTTTTCATCTGGTCCGGCTCAATATTACTTGAGCTTCGTTTCCTTGTAGATGACGTGCTTACGTGCAACCGGGTCAAACTTGGAAATTTCCATCTTGCCCGTAGACGTACGCTTGTTCTTCGTCGTCGTATAGAAGTGACCCGTACCAGCAGTCGAGGCCAACTTGATCTTTTCGCGGTTACCCTTTGCCATGGTGAACTCCTATTAGATTTCGCCGCGGGCGCGGAGATCCGCTAAGACCGCATCAATGCCGAGTTTATCGACCGTACGGAGACCAGCCGTCGTCAAACGCAAACGAACCCAGCGGTTTTCGCTTTCAACCCAGAAGCGACGATATTGCAAGTTGGGCATGAAGCGACGCTTCGTCTTGTTATTTGCGTGAGAGACGTGATGGCCGACCATCGGCGCTTTGCCGGTGACTTGACACACTCGTGCCATCGCTAACTCCAGTCAAAAAATTTTGAAAAAACAATCCACCCGAAGGCACATTTCTGCCCTCAGCGGAAAACAGTGGGATGGATTATACGCATCCGCCTACTCATTAGCAAATATATTTCACAAAAAAATGAAAAATGCTTGTTTTGTAGGGGTTTGTGGGCGATTTTAGCTCAGGATTTCACTTCAAGTCGAGCTGACAACTTCCAAAAACGGTTCGACTAGCCGATGCTTTGTTCGCTAAAATTATACTTTTCGTGCTCACTATTATTAGAAGGATTTTCGATGAAAGTCGTTTTGGCTCAGCCCCGTGGTTTTTGTGCCGGTGTGAATCGCGCGATCGCGATCGTCGAACGTGCGTTGGCTCTTTATGGCAGTCCGATTTATGTCCGTCATGAGATCGTTCACAATAAGACCGTGGTGGAGGAGCTTCGTCAAAAAGGTGCCATCTTTGTCGATCATCTCTCTG
>JAFNZB010000194.1 GCA_017383055.1 Burkholderiaceae bacterium
ATCGTGCTGAGGATCCCAATCCGACGAGCACCTCGTTCAAGCGTCGCGCATTGGTAATGCAGTACACGGGTACGGCTTGTGGCTACTGCCCCTATATGATTCGCCCGCTTGAGACTTTGGCGGCTGATGCGGACTACAAGAATAAGTTCACTTGGGCTGCAATTCACACCTTTAATACAGAATCTGACCCCGCTGCTCCGCACAACCAGGTTGATAAACAACAGCTTGGTTCCAGATTCGGTATCTCGAACTATCCTACTGTTCTTGTTGATTATAGCCAAGTTAGTTTCGCTAATAATGATGGCGTGAACCTCGGTGTTTTGAAGAAGGCAATCGACAACTCGGTTGCAAATGCAGCTTCGGCAGGTATCTCGGCTACGATGACTCTTGACGAGAACAACCGCGTAGTTACTGCTCGCGTAAGCGTTAAGGCTAAGGACGCCAAGGTTTACAATGTTGGTGTTTTGCCGCAAGGTGCACCGAGTGAAGTGCTCTTGAATCGTCCGGATATTGCTGCTGCAGAATATTCGTTGATGGCCGCCAATGCCAACATCGGTGCTGCACGTGCAGCCTTCTTCCCCCGTATTACATTGGTGGGCGCTTACGGTTCCGGCGCGGGTGATTTGGGAGACCTCTTTACCGGCGGTACGCGTATGTGGAGCTTTGTGCCGAGTGTGAGTTTGCCGATCTTCACAGGTGGCGCTGCTTGGGCAGCATACCAAGTTTCCCAACGTGACAAGGACATTGCGATCGCTAACTATGAAAAGGCGATTCAAGTGGCCTTTAAGGAAGTGGCAGATGCTTTGGCGACCGAAGGTACCATTGAGGCAGAATTGAAGGCACAGGCCGATTTGGCAGCCTCTACGAAGCAAGCTTATGACTTGGCTCAGGCTCGTTATAAGCAAGGTTCCTCTAGCTTCCTCGAGGTGTTGGAATCTCAACGTCAGTGGGTCGGCGCTCAAACGGGTTTGGTCGTTGCCGAGCAAGCGCGAGCAGCTAGCCTTGTGATGCTTTACAAAACCTTGGGCGGCGGGGCCGTCGATTCTGAACCGAAAGAGGCTCAAAAATGAGTAAAGAGCTCGCCGCTCAACGTCGTAAGGAAATCCTTGCGGCAGCGAGACGATGCTTCAGTGCCCGAGGCTTTCATGCCACGGGCATGGCTCACATTGCCAAAGAATTTGGGATGAGTGCCGGGCATATTTACAATTACTTCCCGAGCAAGAACGCCATTATTGAGGCGATTGTGCAGGAGGGGATGGAGGAGTTTTATGCCAATCATGAAGCGTTCAAGGCTTGTCAGGGAGACTATGAGAAGCTTCACGAACATCTCTTTAACACGTTTAATCGTTTATTTACCAATGAACGTATGTGTTTGTCGTTAGAGATCTTGTCGGCAGCTTCGCATGATCCGCACTTGCAGTCGATGCTCCATGAAAACGATCGTAAAGTTCGTCAATACCTTCGAGAAATCGTCGGTCATGTCGATGGTGATGACGATCGATTGATTGATGCTCGCGTCGATCTCATGATGGCTCAATTCGAAGGAATCGGCTTGCGCAGGCTTCGCAATCCCGATTTCGATTTGGAAATGGTTACCATGTTGATGGCTGAGCGTTTGGCAATGCCGAGAGCCTACTTGAAGGCTCGTCTCCAAGTGTTGGAGGAAAAAGCATAAGTCGCTTTATCACAAGAAACAAAAAACCGCACCAAGGTGCGGTTTTTTGTTGGGATAAGTAATTACTTCAAATCGATTGCGATGAAGATACGCGATTGTTGGCGTTGAACAAGAAGAGCGACCTTTTTGGCCTTCTTGACAACATTGATCAAATCGCCAGAGTTATTGATCGTCTTGCCGTTAGCGCTCAAAATGATGTCTCGAGGCATGAGGCCAGCTTTGGCGGCTGCTCCTCGTACCTCCGTAATCACAAGGCCGTTTTGGAGTTCCAATTCTTTCTTTTCTTCGGCAGACAATTCACGTACAGAAACGCCAAGCTTACCTTGAGCCGTTTTCGTATCGTTAGTTTGTACTGCGCCTTCGGACGGCGTTTCTGCAACCGTTACGGTGATGCGTTTTTCCTTACCGTCGCGCAAAACCGTCAAGGTAGTCTTAGTGCCCGGCTTCATCGTGGAAATCTTGACTGGCAACTCGTTGGCGTTGGTCAGATCCTTACCATCAATGGCAATGACGATGTCGCCAACCATTAAACCGGCTTTTTCACCCGGTTGATCCTTTTCCAACATCGTGATGACGGCGCCGCGCGGCGTCTTCATGCCAAAGGCTTCAGCCAAATCTTGCGTGACGGCTTGAATGCCGACGCCGATTCGACCGCGAATCACACGTCCGTTTTGTACGAGCTGGTCTTTGATTTGCATGGCCAAGTCAATCGGGATGGAGAAAGAAAGTCCCATGAAGCCACCCGATGTGGAAAAGATTTGCGAGTTAATGCCAACGACTTCGCCTTGCATATTAAAGAGTGGGCCGCCGGAGTTACCAGGGTTGACGGCAACGTCTGTTTGGATAAAGGGGACGTATTGGTCGGAAGGCAATTGGCGACTCTTGGCAGACACGATACCGGCTGTGACCGTATTGTGTAGACCGAAGGGGGAACCGATTGCTGCGACCCATTCACCGACTTTCAAATTTTCAGAAGAACCAATTTTGAGTACGGGCAAGTCTTTTGCTTCAATTTTGACGACGGCGATGTCGGTCTTTTTATCCAAACCCAATACCTTGCCCATAAATTCACGGTTGTCCGTCAAACGGATGCGAAGTTCATCGGCACCTTCGACAACGTGGGCGTTTGTCAAAATCAAACCGTCAGAAGAAATGATAAAGCCGGAGCCCGTTCCACGTTGTTCAGGGATGCGCTGCTGTTGCGGACCCAATGGGAAGGGGAAGCCGAAGCGCTTGAAGATTTCGGCTTCTTTTTCCATACCGGGGAACATGTTGACCGTTTCGGTACGAGCGTTTTTGATCGTAGAAATGTTCACGACGCCTTTGCCGTTTTCCTCAACGAGTTTGGTGAAATCGGGCAAACGGACTTCGCTGATCGGCGTTTCTGCGGTTGTAGCGGGGAGTTGGGCATTAGCAGCTGTAAAAGGGGTAAAAGCCATGGCAGATGCGATTGCAATAGCGAGCAAGGCCGGCTTCATTGCGTGACGTTGGAACATTTTAAAAGTCTCCGAAAATCTTCTGATTTCAATTCTGTAGCCCCGATGTGACTGGGGCTATGACAGCGTAACGATAAACAAAAAGCCTGATAGTAGGTTTTACGGGTTGTTTCGAACCAATGACATTTGTAACAAATTTCGATTATTTGGATAGCGGTAGTTCGATACGCATTGTGGTGCCTCGTTCATCAAGGCCATCTTCAACGCGAATCTCGCCTTGATGAAGTTCAACGATGCGCTTGACAATCGCCAACCCCAGTCCGTGTCCTTGTGTTTTGGTACCCAAGGCTCGGTAGAAGCGATCAAAAATGCGCTCGCGTTCTTGAGGAGCGATGCCAGGGCCGTTATCACTAATTTCAATGACGGCTTGGTCAACGGTTCGAGAAACTCGTAAACGGATTTTTCCTCCTTCAGGGGTATAGCGAATGGCATTATCGGTCAGATTGGTGACCAATAGCTTCAAAGCATCTTCCATACCGTTGACGTTGACTTCTTGTAGCTCCGTTGAAATCTCAATGGCTTTTTGCTCGGCCAAGACAGTCATTTCATCATGCGTGCTTTGTAATACCTTATTTAAGCTAACCGAGAGGAAGGGTTTTTGTGTTGCGTCGGGATCCAAACGAGCAATCGTCAAAAGTTGCTGAACCAGACGGGTCGCGCGTTCGATGCCTTCATGCAAACGGGAAAAGGCTTTTTGTTGGGCTTCGGGTGTCTTAGCGCGTTCAGCCAATTGAATTTGAAGTTTCAAGGCGGTAAGCGGAGTGCGAAGCTCATGGGCAGCATCGGATGCAAAGCGACGTTGGCTCTCAAGGCTTTCTTGTAATCGTGTTAAAAGCCCGTTTAATGCGGAAACCAAGCCGAGAGCTTCTTGAGGTAAGCCTTCGGTTGGAATCGGTGCCAATGAGGTAGGTGATCGCTGTGCAACAAGTTTGGCGGTTCTGTTTAGC
>JAFNZB010000195.1 GCA_017383055.1 Burkholderiaceae bacterium
CCGATCATGTGGCCATGCACATGGTCAGTAGCGAATCGCTATTCTGGGAAACGATGGAAAAACTCAAAGAGCTTGGTGCAAGCTCGATTTTGGTGTTGCCGATTGAAAAGATGATGGAGTGATGGCTATGAACTTCAAGACTGTGATCGACTGGAATGCCGTTAGTGAAAAAGAACAAGACTCCCTTTTGATGCGACCGGCCGTGAGCGCTTCGGATACGATCACCGCGATCGTGACCGACATTTTGAAAAACGTCAAAGACAACGGTGACGAAGCCTTGCGTGAATACAACCGCAAGTTCGATAAGACCGAAGTTGAGGATTTGTTGGTTGCTCCCGAAGCTTTTGACGCAGCCGAGGCGGCTTTGCCAGAAG
This sequence comes from Burkholderiaceae bacterium, assembly GCA_017383055.1. GTDB lineage: Bacteria > Pseudomonadota > Gammaproteobacteria > Burkholderiales > Burkholderiaceae_F > Aphodousia. The sequence continues at coordinate 375 of JAFNZB010000195.1, forward strand.
CATTGAAAGACGCTATGCGCGTAGCCGTCTCCAATTTGACGAAATTTCATACCGCACAACGTTTGGTTCCCGTGTCCGTAGAGACGATGAAGGGCATTTTGTGTGAGCAAGTTACCCGTCCTATCGACTCGGTCGGCCTTTACATTCCCGGCGGCACTGCTCCGCTTTTTTCCACGGCGCTGATGCTTTTGATTCCGGCTCAAATTGCCGGATGCCGTAAGGTCGTACTTTGCTCGCCGCCTCCCATTGCGCCCGAAATCCTCTTTGCATGTCGTCTCTGTGGCGTTGAGGCCGTCTATCAAGTCGGTGGTGCTCAAGCCGTTGCCGCCATGGCCTTCGGTACCGAATCGATTCCGAAGGTCGACAAGATTTTTGGCCCGGGCAATGCCTTCGTGACCGAGGCCAAGCGTCAGGTGAGTCAACGTTTGGATGGTGCGGCAATCGACATGCCGGCCGGTCCTTCGGAAGTGTTGGTGATTGCCGATGCCGGAGCCAATCCCACATTCGTCGCATCCGATCTTTTGTCGCAAGCCGAACACGGCCCGGACTCTCAAGTCGTGTTGCTCACGCCTGATGCATCGTTTGCTCAACGTGTGGCCGAGGAAACGGAAAAGCAACTGGCCGCTTTGCCACGTCGTGAGATCGCCGAAAAAGCGCTTTCGGCCAGCCGCTTGATCGTTGCTCGCGATTTGGATCAATGCGTTGAGATTTCCAATCGTTACGGTCCCGAGCACTTGATCATCGAAACGCGCAATGCGCGAGCCTTGGTCGACTCTGTCACGAATGCCGGCTCCGTGTTCTTGGGCGATTGGTCGCCTGAAAGTGCGGGCGATTACGCAAGCGGTACCAATCACGTTTTACCGACTTACGGTTATGCAGCAACGTATTCGAGCTTGGGCTTGGCAGACTTCCAAAAGCGCATGACGGTACAAGAATTAAGTGCCGACGGCTTGCGTCGAATCGGTGCTGTGGTCGAATTGATGGCTGCAGCCGAACGATTGGATGCGCACAAGAATGCGGTCTCGGTGCGTTTGAATGCTTTAAAGGAATAAAAATCATGTCGGTCGAAAAGCTCGCTCGAGGCAATATCCAACAATTGGTGCCTTATCCGACTTTCGATAAGGTCGTGAAGCCCGAAGACGTGTGGCTCAATTTCAATGAATATCCCGAAGCCGTGCCTTTTGAGCTGACGCGTCAGGATATGAATCGTTATCCCGACCCGCAACCGCGAGTATTGGCCGAAAGTTATGCTCGTTATGCGGGGGTGGCTGCGGAGAATGTGATCGTGACGCGCGGCGGCGACGAGGGGATCGAATTGGTGATTCGTGCGTTTTGCGAACCGCGAGAAGATGCGATCCTCATCTGTCCGCCCACGTACGGTATGTATGAAGTCAGCGCCGATACTTTGGGGGTGGAATGCAAAAAGGTGCCAACCTTGGCAGAAAACGGTTGGCAGTTGAATTTAGAAGGCATCGAGCGCGCACTTGATCGAGTGAAGGTGATTTACATTTGCTCGCCCAATAATCCGACGGGGCAACTGATCGAACCCGAGAGCATTCGACGCGTGTTGGAAATGGCTCGAGATCGGGCAGTCGTCGTGGTCGATGAGGCATACATCGAGTTTTGCCCGGAAACGTCCGTGATTGGTTGGCTTGCCGAGTATCCGCACTTGGCTATCATTCGAACGCTCTCCAAAGCCTTTGCATTGGCCGGTTTGCGTTGTGGCTTTGTTTTAGGCAATCCGCCGTTGATTGATGTGCTTAAAAAGACGTTGCCGCCATACGCCGTGCCAAGCCCCGTGGTCGACATTGCCGAACAAGCCTTGTCGCCTGAAGCCATTGTCAAGATGCAAGCTCGAGTCGATGAGTTAAAGCAAAATCGCCAAGTTTTGATCGAGGGCTTGCGTACGTGTGAACGAGTAGAGACGGTGTTTGAAACCGAGGCTAATTTCATCTTGATTCGTTTCAAAGACGCCAATCGTCTTTTTGATGAATTGAAAACTCGATCGATCTTCATTCGCAATCAAACGGCGCAAATCACGCTCGACGGTTGTTTGCGCATTTCGGTGGGTACGCGAAG
>JAFNZB010000196.1 GCA_017383055.1 Burkholderiaceae bacterium
GACTGAGTATACCGCACCACCGTTAACATTGCGTCCATTTGGATGTACGAACGTTTTCACGAAAGATTTGATTTTGATTGCCCCACCCCATCCATTTTCACCTTGAGGCATCCTAGCAATTGGCTTACAATGAAAAGATTATTTAACCACTCTGTTTTTATAAGAGAGAACTCCAATGAACACTGTTGCTACCGAACATCTCGATCCCTTGGCTCAGAAGAGCAAGGCATGGTCCGGCCGTTTCTCCGAACCGGTTGCTGATTTCGTGCTCCGCTATACGGCTTCCGTCGACTTCGACAAGCGTATGGCTATGCAAGACATCACGGGTTCCGTTGCCCACGCTACGATGCTCAATAAGTCCGGCGTCTTGAGCGATCAAGACTTGGCTGACATCAAGCGTGGCATGGCTCAAATCGTCGAAGAAATTCGCTCTGGCGTGTTCCAATGGAAGCTCGAACTCGAAGACGTTCACTTGAACATTGAAGCTCGTTTGACGCAATTGGTCGGCGACGCCGGTAAACGTCTCCACACGGGTCGCTCCCGTAACGACCAAGTCTGCACGGACATGCGTCTTTACATGCGTGATGAAATCGACGTCATCATCGAACTCTTGAGCAACTTGCAAGAAGTCTTGGTTGCTAAGGCCGGTGAAGAAGCCGACACGATCATGCCGGGTTTCACGCACATGCAAGTCGCCCAACCGGTTACCCTCGGTCACCACTTGCTCGCTTATGTGGAAATGTTCGAACGCGACCGCGCTCGCTTGATCGACATCCGTCGTCGCGTGAACGTGAGCCCGTTGGGTTCTGCTGCTTTGGCCGGTACGACGTACCCGATCCAACGCGAACTCTCCGCTCAATTGCTCGGTTTCGAAGGCGTGACGCAAAACTCTTTGGACGCCGTGAGCGATCGCGACTTCTGCATTGAGTTCTGCTCTGCCGCTTCCTTGATCATGGTTCACATCTCTCGCTTGTCCGAAGAATTGATCTACTGGATGTGCCAACGCTTCAAGTTTATGATGTTGCCCGACCGCTTCACGACGGGTTCCTCCATCATGCCGCAAAAGAAGAATCCGGACGTGGCCGAAACGGCTCGCGGTAAGGCCGGTCGCGTTTGCGGTGACTTGATCAGCTTGGTCGTCTTGATGAAGGGTTTGCCCTTGGCTTACAACAAGGACAGCCAAGAAGACAAGGAACCGGTGTTTGACGCCATCGATACGGTTAAGGATACGTTGCGTGGCTTCGTTGACATGATGCCGGGCATGGAACCGAATCGTGCTGAAATGTTGAAGGCAGCTCAAGCCGGCTTCCCGACGGCTACCGACTTGGCCGACTACTTGACGAAGAAGGGTCTCCCCTTCCGTGAATCCCACGACGTCGTCGGTAGCGTGGTCCGTCTCGCTAGCGAACGTGACTGTGACTTGGCAGAACTTCCGCTCGAAGAATTGCGCAACTTCACGACGTTGATCGAAGAAGACGTCTACGAAAAGGCTTTGAAGCTCGAATCTTGCGTCGCTGCCCGTGACCACGTCGGTGGTACGGCTCCGAACCAAGTCCGCTTCCAAGTCGCTCGTTGGAACGACATCTTCGAAGCTCGTCATGCTGAGCCCAAGCCCTATAACGCTTTGAACGCTTTGTTGGGTCTCTAATTCCCTGTAAGCTCTAAGCTCATCTACGCCTCAAACCTCACGGTTTGGGGCGTTTCTTTTTGTGGGCAAAACCTAAGTAGGAATGGTTAGTTAAGGCAAATTGTCACGCCCCATTAGGCACTTTGGCTTATGCAGTCAAAATTGCTTAGGACGAAAATTTCATTGATGTGCACAAACCAGTTTGTATGAAAGGAATTCGTTATGTCATGCAATTGCAAAGGCCCGGCTCCTCGATGGTCCACATTGGCTTCCAAACCCGCTAGCTCCGTCATTCGTGACCTTTTGAAGTTAGCGGCGCGTCCGGAAGTCATCTCCTTTGCAGGCGGCTTGCCCAGCCCCGAAGGCTTCCCGGTAGAAGCCATCGCGAAGGCTTGTCAAGAAGTCTTAGAAACGCAAGGCAAACAAGCACTTCAATACTCCATGGTCGAAGGTGAAATGTTGTTGCGCGAACAAATCGCTCGTCGCGAAACGATGAAAGGCATCCCCACCACGGCCGATCAAATCTACATCGTCTCCGGTTCTCAACAAGCACTTGACCTCTTGGGTCGTGTTTTCTTGGATCCGGGCGACAAGGTCTTGGTCGAAAGCCCGACCTATATGGGTGCTTTGCAAGCGTTTGATTTAGAAGGTCCTCAATACGTTGAACTCAATTGCGACGAAAAAGGTCTCAATCCGGCCGCTTTCGGTGAAGAATGTCGCGGTGCCAAGTTCGCTTATGTTATGCCCACGGCTGCCAACCCCACCGGTTTGACGATCGATGAAGAACGTCGTGCTCTCTTGGCTCAAAAAGCTCGCGAGTATGATATGTGGCTCGTTGAAGACGACCCCTACGGCGAACTTTGGTACGAAGTCGAGCCGCCGAAGTCGCTTCGTTATTGGGCTCCGGAACGCACGATTCGTTTGGGTACGCTCTCGAAGATTTTGGCTCCTGGCTTCCGCTTGGGCTATGTCATCGCTCCGCCTGAAGTGCTCGACAAATTCGCTAGCATGAAGCAAGCCATGGACCTTTGCACGGCAGCCTTTACGCAACGCGTAGCCGGCCAAGCCTTTAGCGATGACGTGTTGGTCGAACACCTCCCGAGCGTTCGTGCCCGTTACGCCAAGCACGCTCACGCCATGCTCGATGCATTGGCTGAGTTCATGCCTGAAGGCGTCACTTGGACCAAGCCCATCGGTGGTATGTTCATTTGGGTGACGTTGCCCAAGCATATGAATGCCACGACGTTGATGGAACACGTCTTGGCTGAAAATGTAGCTTATGTCCCGGGCGAACCCTTCTATGCCAATAAGCCTGAAGTCAATCACTTCCGATTGTCGTTCGTGACGGTCGATCCTGAAGTGATCCGCGAAGGCGTCCGA
>JAFNZB010000197.1 GCA_017383055.1 Burkholderiaceae bacterium
AATATTCCGACCTTTGAAGATATCCAACAGCGCTTGGTCGCCACGACCTTGGCAACGGCTGCGGGAGACATCCGCATCGTTTCGGCTTATTTCCCCAATGGGGCTGAAGTCGGTTGCGACAAATACGCCTACAAGCTTCAGTGGTTGGAACATTTGACCATGTGGCTCAAAGAAGAGTTGACTCGTTATCCGCAATTGATGCTCTTGGGTGACTACAACATCGCGCCTGACGATCGTGATGTGTGGAATCCCAAGGCTTGGGAAGGCAATATTTTGGTGAGTGAGCCTGAGCGTGCGGCATTTCGTCGATTGATCGGCTTAGGGCTTCACGATTCCTTCCGCCTGTTTGACCAACCCGAAGGGCTCTTTACGTGGTGGGACTATCGCATGCTCGGCTTCCAAAAGAATCACGGCGTACGAATCGACCACGCTTTGGTCACGGATACCATCAAAGAAAAGATCCTTGCGACATTCATCGACAAGGATCCTCGTAAATGGGTCAAACCGAGTGACCACACACCTTACTGTGTGACACTCAAACCTTAATTGGTATCGACCTCTTCCACTGCACCCAACGCCATCATCAAATGCACGATGGCGTTGAGTTCGCTCTCGTGCGCATTGTAATAAGCAACGTTGGCGGAATTGGCCGAGCGTTGTGCATCGAGCAATTCCATAAAGCTGGCCACACCGGCTTCGTAACGAACCATGGCTCGACGTTCGGCCTTATCAGCCGAAACTTTGGCTACACGGCGAGCATCTGCAATGTCCTTCGTGTATCGAACCTCGTTTAACGCATCTTCAACGTCCTTGTAGGCATTGAAGGCGGCTTGGCGATACTTTTCCAAAGCGATCTGTTCGTCAAGCTTGGCTTCGTTGTACTTGGCGATACGAGAACCGGCCGAGAAGATCGGCAAATCGATCATCAAACCCGCGCCCCAAGTCGAGGTGTGAAAGAGCTGATTCAAAGCACCACCCACCGTCAACGTATCGGCCGTCAACTTGATGCTCGGGAAAAACGCCGTGCGAGCCACGTGCACCAAAGCACCCTTGGCACGAAGATCGGCTTCGGCCTTACGCACGTCCGGACGCATCAAAAGGACTTCGCTCGGGATACCGGGCTTGACCGCTGCAGGCACGGCCATCAAATCCCCATCCTTCATCGTCACCGTCAAGTCACCCGTCAAAATCTTCATGGCGGTGATCAACTTTTCACGCGCAAGCTTTAAGCTCGCCAAATCAGCTTTGATGGACGCAAGGCTACTCTTGGCGTTTTCTACGTCGACAGGCGTTGCCACACCGACGTTAAACTTATTTTCGACGATTTTGAGTGCTTTTTCGCGATTTTCAACGCTCATTGCCGTCGACTTGATCGCAGCATTCGTCGAAAGCCAATCAAAATACGTCTGACAGACGCTACCGGCCAAGCTCAAACGCACGCTTTGAGCGGCAAATTTGGCCCCTTCTCGACTCTCCAAGCTTGCCACACGAGAGGCATAGCTCTTACCCCAAAAATCCAATTCCCAAGCAGCCGATGCTTCGACTTCAAAGGTGGACTTATCGTGCTTATGAAAGTCTTTGCCCGTACGCTCGGCCGTGCCCTCAGCATCGATCGTGGGCAAAAGCTTTGCACCCGATTGCCACAAAACGGCATCAGCCTTTTCCACGTTGAGCATGGCGACCTTAAGATCCGTGGCATTCTTTAATACCAAATCGACCAAACGATCGAGTTCCGGATCCTTGAAGTCCTTCCACCACTGAAGGTTCACTTCTGAGGCGGCATTTTCTGCAACCGTCGCTTCAAAAGCATCGGGCAAAGCCGGTGCCACGATTTCCTTCGGATCCGTGGCACAACCGGCCAAAGCCAAGGAAAGGCTGATACACAATAACGATTTCTTCATCATTTTTACTCTTCCTTTTCCTCGTGCTTCAAGAACGGTGACTTCAAATCTTCGTCTTCATCTTCACGCTTTTTGACGTTCTTGCTAACAAACCACGTAAAGAACACCGGCACGAACACCGTCGCGATGAAGGTAGCCACGATCATACCGCCCACAACGCCCGTACCCATGGATTGACGAGCGGCGGCACCCGGACCCGTTGCCAATGCCAACGGAATCACACCCAAGATGAAGGCCAAGGAGGTCATCAAAATCGGACGGAAACGAAGCGAGGCGGCTTCCAAGGCGGCGTCAAAGACGCTCTTACCGGCTTCCAATTTCTGTGCAGCAAATTCCACGATCAAAATGGCGTTCTTAGCGGTCAAGCCGATCAACACCAAAAGACCGATTTGGAAGTAGATGTCGTTACTGTGACCCGTGAAATACGTGGTAAGCAACGCCCCCAACGCGGAGAACGGCACCGCCAACACCACGGCGATCGGCAACGACCAACGTTCATACTGAGCAGCCAAAATCAAGAACACCATCACAATGCCGAAGATCACGGCCATAGCAGCAGACGAACCCAAACGCTTTTCTTGGAAAGCTTGAGCCACCCAACCGATCGCGTAACCCGCCGGCAACACTTCGGCAGCAATGCGTTCGACTTCGGCAATAGCGTCACCGGAACTCACACCCGGAATGGCTTGACCCATAAAGCGAGCGGCCAAATAACCGTTCATACGAGCCAAGGATTCGGAACCCGACGTACGTTCCCAAGACACCAAAGTCGACATCGGGATCATCGTACCGGAACTGCTACGAACCCAAGAACGACCCAAGTCTTCAGGCTTCATAC
>JAFNZB010000198.1 GCA_017383055.1 Burkholderiaceae bacterium
CAATGCTTTTTGAGCATCCAACAAAGCCACTTTGACGTCCGTCACTGCCATTTTTCAATCCTTTTGCAATGGTTAACCAAAGAATTATATCAAGCACTACGCTAACGAACGGTAATCGGTCATTTCTTTTTCACTCTCGCACTTAAAGTATTCCTTTAAATTATATTTCAAAATTTACTCTTACTTCACTTCACGTTAAAAACAACGTATTTGAGGAATTTTGGATGCAAAAAAAGCTTCCATGGCCTAAACCAGGAAGCTTGTTTTGGGAATCGATGCATTACCGACGTGCAAAGATGGCATTGGCGATCGTGTTGGCATCGGTGTATTCCAACTCGACCCCGGCGGGCACGCCACGCGCCAAACGCGTGACATGGATATCAAATCCGCGAGCTTTGATTGCCTGGGCAATAAAATGCGCGGTCGCATCCCCTTCAGGCGTATAAGGCGTCGCGATCATCACTTCTTTGATATCGCTCGCTTCGATGCGAGTCATGAGCTTTTCAAGCCCCAATTCCGTTGCTCCCACGCCTTGCACGGGAGAGATCAGTCCCATCAGCACGAAATAAAGACCGTGATAGGTCATCGTTTCCTCGATCACGCGCTGATCGGCAGGACTTTCCACAATACAAAGTTGTTCGTGATCTCGTTCTTGATCGGCACAGATCGGACAAACGCTCGATTCGGACAAAGTGTTGCAATACTCGCAGCGACCAATCTTTCGACAAGCCTCATCCAACGCTTGAGCCAAGCGCATAGCCGAGGGGCGATCGTTGACCAACAAGTGGTGCGCGATACGCGAAGCCGAACGTGGACCGAGCCCCGGAAGCGACTTCAAGGACTCGATCAACTCGTCAATGACAGGACTGGTGCTGAAGCGATTGTTCATCACGTTGCCAAAATTAGAACATCATGCCCGGAGGAAGCGGCATACCGGCCGTGGCCTTGGCCATCTTTTCCTTGGACGTTTCGTCGATCTTTTCGCAGCAGTTCTTAATGGCCATGAAAACCAAGTCTTCGACCATATCAATGTCTTCTTCCAACAAAGACGGATCGAGCTTCACGCCCTTGACTTCATGCTTACAGGTCATCGTGACCTTGGCCAAACCGCCGGAGGATTCGCCTTCGACTTCCAATTGAGCCAATTCCACTTGCAAGCGCTTGATGTTTTCTTGCACACGTTGAGCTTGCTTGAGCAAAGCACCCATGTTTCCACGCATGATTATCTTTCCTTTCTAAATGCGATGATTAGTTAACTTTTTTCTTGAGCGACGGACGATAGACCGTGGCTCCGAAGCGACGCGCCAAAATGCGCGCTTCCGGCGAATTCTTGATCGCTTCGAAAGCGACCTTCATTTCGACCTCGTCTTCGATCTTTTCATAACGAGGTCCTTTTCGATCTTCCAAATACTGCGCATGCTTGGCTTCTCGAGCCATCAAACGCTTGTGCTGGCTGATCGTACGCGACTGCGGGGTCGCGATTTCAAACTTGAACGTCATCCGACGACCGAAAAGCGGATCGACGATGCGTTGAACCAACTGCATCGCTTGCTTGTTCTTCGTGCGATTTTCATAGAACGGTTCCAATCGCAACGTGATCACCGACCCTTCGATCGAGACGCATTCGCTGTGTTCCAAAATATCACGCGCATACGTCGTCGGGTGCGTGTAACGCAACTTGTCGTACCAGAACTGCCCCATCTTCGAGAAGGGCAAAATGGTCTCACCGTCGTCATATTGCGGCGCTTCAGGTTCCGGTTCAGCCTCGACGGTAGGCTCTACGACCGGCTCTTCATTCCCGAAGCGCTCAGCGAAACCCTCGTCAGGGGCGAACATCTCATCGATGTATTCATCGCCTTCGGCAACGTAGGGCACGTCATCATCTTCCCAAACGGGCGGCTCTTCCGGTGCCGCCACCACGGGCTTAGGCTCCACCTTCGGAGCGGGTGCCACGGGCTTGGCTACTGCAGGTTTTGCAATCGGCGCCTCGCGCGGCATGTCCTCCCACGGAGCCACGTATTGGGGCTCAGGCTTAGGTTCAGGCTTCGGAACGGGTTTGGGCGGCTCAACCGCTGCAACCACGGGTGCGGCGACCGTAGCAACCTTCACGGGCTCAGCCTTGGGTGCTACCGGTGCTTCAGTCTTCACGGGCGGCACCCGAACCGGGAACTTGGCATTGCCCGTTCCGGCAGGCTTAAAGGCCAACATACGCAAAAGCGCCATCGTAAAGCCAGCGTATTCATCGGGAGCCAAATTCATGTCGCTTCGACCATGAAGCGCGATTTGGTAATAAAGCTGCAACTCTTCCGGCGTAAAGATCCCGGCCAATTCAAAAATGGCGGCACGATCAAGATCGTCTGCTGCAATCGCTTCAGGCACGCGCTGAGCCATCGCTACTCGATGGATGAGACCGGCCAAATCACGCATGGCTTCCGTAAAGGAAAGGCTCTTCATGCTCATTTCGCCGGCGATGTCCATCATGCGAGCGGCATCACCCTTGGCCAAACTTTGAAGAAGCTCGACCAACACGTCACTATCCATGATGCCCAACATTTCGCGAACGCCTTCAAGCGTGACGGGACGACCGCCGGCAAAGGCGATGGCTTGGTCCAAAAGACTCAAACCGTCACGCATGGAGCCGCGAGCACCGATACCCAAAAGCTTCAACGCAGCCGGCTCGGCTTGGATGCCTTCTTGGGAAAGGATCGTCGTCATGTGATTGGCTACGATTTGCGGCGTCACATTGCGAAGGTTGAATTGCAAACAACGAGACAAGACCGTCACAGGGACTTTTTGCGGATCGGTCGTTGCCAAAATGAATTTCACGTACTCAGGCGGCTCTTCGAGCGTCTTGAGCATGGCGTTAAAAGCATGCGAAGTCAACTGATGGACTTCGTCGATCATGTAGACCTTGTAACGAGCGTTCGTCGGCGCGTACATGGCTTGCTCAAGTAACGCCGTCATTTCTTCGACGGAACGGTTACTGGCTGCGTCCATTTCGATGTAGTCGACGAAACGTCCTTCATCGATTGCGCGACAGGCTTCACAGACACCGCAGGGGTGATCGGTTACACCGCCTTGACCGTCAGGACCGACGCAGTTGAGGCTCTTAGCCAAAATACGAGAAAGCGTCGTCTTACCGACGCCGCGCGTACCGGTAAAAAGATAGGCGTGGTGTAAGCGATTCTCACGCAATGCGTGCGTGATCGCTTTCACGACAGGCTCTTGCCCGACCACACTTTCAAAATCATGAGGGCGCCATTTACGCGCCAAGACTTGATAGGACATTACTTCGATCCTTCGTTGCCGGCAAAGCGATCGAGCGCTTCACCCGTCAAACGACAAATTCGCCAATCGAGCATCACTGTCGCACCGAGCGACTCGTAAAAACCGATTGCAGGCTCATTCCAATCCAACACCGACCATTCGAAACGGCCACAACCTTCTTGCTTGGCCACGCGAGCCAAATGGCGCATCAATTGCTTGCCATAGCCCTTGCCTCGGCACTTGTGCGTCACATAAAGGTCTTCCAAATAAAGACCGCGACGGGTCAAGAAGGTGGAGAAATTGAAGAAATACAATGCAAAACCCACGGGCTTGTCGTCTTCCCAAGCAACGACCGCACGAATGACACTCTTTTCGCCAAAAAGTTCTCGACGAACGTCGTCTTCAGTAGCCACCACTTGATCGAGCAATCGCTCGTATTCAGCCAAATCACGGATGAAAGACAGAATCACGCCGCAGTCTTCGATGCGAGCGGGTTCAATACGAAAATTTGCCATGGATTCTTACCAATCGGACACACAATACTAAAGGACTAAGTTTAGCGAAAAGCATCGCGTCTAGCCTAAAAACATGTCCCAAAACACCTTGACGGCCAACGCCAAAAAGAAGGTGCCGCTCACGCGATTGACCCAACGAGCGGTCGTATCGCTATTTAAAAGACCACGGAAGCTCGTGGCGATCAAACCGTAGCCGCAATGCACCAATGTCACCAACGTAAAGTGGGTCAAACTCAACGCGATCATCTGCGGCAAAAACGGCAATTCAGCGTCGATAAATTGCGGGAACAACGAAATGAAGAACATGATGAGCATGGGATTGGTCATCTGCAACATCACGCCCTGAACCCACAAAAATCCCTTTTGCGTCAACGACATGGGCTGAGACTTTTCTTTATTGGCCAACTGAAAGCTAAAGGGCTTGGCACGATAAAGACGGATACCCAAATACCCCATGTAGCAAGCGCCCAACGTCTTGATGAGGCTGTAGAGCTCGGGCGAAGTGGCAATCACGATCCCCAAACCGGTCGAAGAGATGATGGCCATCACGACCGTCCCGCTTGCAACGCCGAGGATTGTCCAAAAACCGGTTTTGAACCCGTAACGGATCACCCCCGTCAAAGACATCAACACCCCGGGGCCGGGCGTGGCCACGGCAAAAAAAGACGTAGCCAAAAACATCATGTATAGGGAAGTATTAAGCATTTTTCTGTTTCTACGTTTAGGGAACGATCACGGTCGCTCCCGTCAAACAACGCGCTTGCGCATCGCGATGCATCCGTACGATGTCCTCAAGGGAATAACGAGCACCGATGGCCGGACGCACAAAGCCTTGGCGGATTGCATCAAATAAAGTGTCAACGCCGGCCAATAATGCTTCGCGTCCCTTGTAATGGAAAGCGACCGAAGGCGACGTCAAGAATAAACCGCCCTTTTTCTTCAAAAGCGAAGGGCTGAAATCCGGAATCGGCCCCGAGGCCGCACCCGAAATCACCATCATACCCAAAGACGCTACGCATTCAAGGGATTCAAAGAACGTATCGCGCCCGACCGAGTCATAGACCACATCGGCTTTGCGCCCATCCGTGACCGCCAAAAATGCTTGAGACCAACCGGGCTTCGAATAATTGATCACATGATCGGCACCGGCCGCCAATGCGACCGCCACTTTAGCTTCGCTACCGACCGTACCGACAACCGTTGCGCCCAACGCTTTGGCCCAACGACAAAGAATTTGACCCACGCCACCCGCAGCCGCATGAACGAGCACCAAGTCACCGGCTTTCACCGGATACGTCTTCTTTAATAAATACTGAGCCGTGAGCCCTTTCATCAAAAGCGAAGCGACTGTTTCGTCATCCAAATCATCGGGCACGGGCACCACACGATCAACAGCCAAAACGCGTCGATTACTGTAAGCCCCGAGTCCCGCATCCATATAAGCGACACGATCACCCACTTTGAATTCGGTCACTTCATCTCCCACGGCCTCAACCACACCGACGGCTTCGCGCCCCAAAGCCGAAGGCAATGCCTTGCTGTTGCGCCCCTCTCGATCGTAGACATCGATGAAATTAAAGGCAATCGCCGTATGGCGAACTCGAACCTGACGGGCTTCGCAAGCCGGCAATTCAACCGTTTCCAAGCGCATTACTTCGGGCATACCGAACGAATCGATGACAACACGACGGGCTTGACACATAATGCGCTCCTTTTTCGAAAAACTCAGTGCAACGAAACGATAGCAAGAAAGAGTAGCGAAAACTTTTCGTTTTTTCCCTAAGAGCCTCTCGCAATCCTCTGCCAAACCGTTACAATACGAGCCTTTAGTAAGACTTACTTTCGATCCCTTGGGTTTTCAAAGCTCGGGGCTTTCAACACAATGAAATACCTCTTTTATTTTGTTCCGCCTCAAAACGTCGTCATCGCCTGCGGTTGCTGTGGCGTTTTCGTTTGGTCTTTGATCGGCGACTTGGGCTTTTTCAAAGCCTTCTTGGTCGGTTCCGTCTTCTTCTTGTTGGCTGCTGTGAACCCGTTGCGTACGTTCATCTCCAAGCCCTTGACCGAACACGCTTTTGCCTTGATCGCCGTGAAGGAATACATCCCTGAATTGAAGGACGACTTGATCGCCCGTACGATCGACTTCGCGATGCGCAATCCGCACACGGTCAAGCATCCGTTAAAACAAGGTTTGCCCATGCAATTGATCGCATTCAATAGCCTTCAACGTGCCGGCGGCAAGTACGGCCCCCACGGCGCTGACATGATTAAGCGTATCAACAAGCTTAAGAAGAAGTTCGGTTACGAAGTCGAAGAACGCGACGAGTAATTGCTTTCTGAAAGCAAAAATAATGAAACCCAAGTTCTTTATCGAAACTTGGGTTTCTTTTTTTGCGTCAGCTTAGTGAGCGTAGGGACGCCACTGATCGTTATTCATGGATCATAGCGGTGACTATGACAATTATTTGCCCACGCTTCGAAAAGAGGCCGGTTTGACGGCGCCGCATGAAAAAAGTGAGATTCGAAAGACTGGGAAAAGCAAAAATAAGTAAGGGGCAGTTCGTAGCGAACTGCCCCTTGGAATTTGGTTGCGGGAGAAGGATTTGAACCAACGACCTTCGGGTTATGAGCCCGACGAGCTACCAGACTGCTCCATCCCGCGATCAACATCATTCGAAAATGAAGAATGGAAAGAGGCGAGCCTGATCCTCGGCACTACACTAAATTCGCTATGGCTGCTTCGTTCCCGACCTGACCAGGTTGACGACAAGCGCATGCGAGGGGACCCGCCAGGGGCGAGACTTTATCAAAAAAAAATCGTTTTGACAACTATATCGACCAAAAAACAATCACAGGGATAGTTTCAGATACAAACAGTGACCAAAAGTTGCTGTTAAGACTAGCTAATTGTCCGAAAAATCGGCTAAAGTAAATGCATCAAAAAGATTGACGTCACGCATCAGGCAAAAATGCGACGTCTTTATAAAAAATAGAAAGGATGATTACTATGAGCGAACTCTTACACGTTACCGACGCGACCTACCAAGCCGAGGTTCTCGAAGCCCAAGGCGTGGTCGTGGTCGACTTCTGGGCTCCGTGGTGCGGCCCCTGCCGCATGTTGGCTCCGCATTTGGAAACGGCAGCCAAGGCTCACGAAGGTCAATTGCGCATCGTCAAGTACAACGTCGATGAATCGAGCGACGTGGCTGCACAATTGGGCATCCGTTCCATCCCGACGCTTGTCGTCTACAAGGACGGTCAAATCCTCGGTCAACGCATGGGCGCCATGTCTTTGACGCAATTAGATGAATATTTGACGCAATTCATCTAAAATAGCGTCCGCAAAATCTTCTCAGGCGGGTAACACGCCCGCCTGACACCGTTTCTATTTAAAAATCACATTAACTTTTCATCACCGCAGCGCATCGTTTCAATGGAATGCGCTCGACAATAACTTCCATGCATCTTTCTGAACTCAAATCGCTTCACGTCTCGAAGCTCCTCGACTGGGCACTTGAACTCGGTATCGATAACGCCAACCGCATGCGCAAACAAGAATTGATGTTTGCCATTCTCAAAAAGCGCGCTAAAGAAGGCGAACAAATTTTCGGTGACGGCACGCTCGAAGTGCTTCCCGACGGTTTCGGTTTCTTGCGTAGCCCTGAAACATCCTACTTGGCAAGCACCGATGACATCTACATCTCGCCCTCTCAAATTCGTCGCTTCAACCTCCACACGGGTGACTCCATCGAAGGTGAAGTACGTACTCCGAAAGATGGCGAACGCTACTTTGCGCTCGTGAAGGTTGAAAAGGTCAACGGTCAAGCCCCTGAAAGCTTGAAGCACCGCATCCTCTTTGAAAACTTGACGCCGTTGCACCCGGATGAACACTTGAAGCTTGAACGCGATATCCGTAGCGACGAAAACTTGACGGGCCGCGTCATCGACATGATCGCTCCGATCGGTAAGGGCCAACGTGCATTGATCGTAGCCTCTCCGAAGAGCGGTAAAACCGTTTTGATGCAACACATCGCTCACGCCATCACGGCTAACCACCCCGACTGCGTGCTTTTTGTGCTCTTGATCGATGAACGTCCGGAAGAAGTGACGGAAATGCAACGCACCGTCAAGGGCGAAGTGGTCGCTTCCACCTTTGACGAACCGGCCGGCCGCCATGTTCAAGTCACGGAAATGGTGATCGAAAAGGCAAAGCGTTTGGCTGAAAGTAAGAAAGACGTCGTGATCCTTTTGGACTCCATCACCCGCTTGGCTCGTGCCTATAACAACGTGATGCCGACCTCGGGTCGTGTGCTCTCGGGCGGTGTGGATGCCAACGCCCTTCACCGTCCGAAGCGTGTCTTCGGTGCCGCTCGTAACTTGGAAGAAGGCGGTTCCTTGACGATCATCGCAACGGCATTGGTTGACACCGGTAGC
>JAFNZB010000012.1 GCA_017383055.1 Burkholderiaceae bacterium
AGAACGCCTTCATCGAAAAGCGCCGCCCGGACTTCTCCAAGTTCCCGCGCTTGCCGTAATTCGCTCTTCATCCTGAAGCGCCACACGATGCAGTCTTTTGATCACTTCTTATCCGTATTCTCCGCCGCGGCCGACTCTTCGGACGCGGTGGCGTTGCGCACGGAACACAAAGACTACACTTTCGGCGAGCTTGCCCAAATGGCCAAGGCCCGGTTGGTGGCGCTTCAAACGGAGAAAAAACTCCCGGCTCAGGGTCGTCCTTTCAAATTGGACGGCCGAAACACGCTTGAAACATTGGTGACTTTGTACGCACTCTTAGCGGCTAAGATACCCGTTTTGATGATGCATCCCAAGCTCACCGATCACGAGCGTCACACATTGTTGTTGCGATTGCGAGCCATCAATCAGCCGCTACCGCCCGATACGGCTGCGGTTCTTTTCACGTCGGGTACGACGGGCGAACCAAAACCCGCGATCATCACCCATCAGATGCTCATTGCCAGCGCTAGCGCCAGTGCAAAAAACCTCGGTTGGGAACCCAATGATTGTTGGCAACTTTGCATGTCGGTCTCTCGAGTGGGCGGTCTGTCAATCCTCACTCGTTGCTTGATGGCTCGAAAAACGTTGGCTATCGCTCCTTTGTTTGATGCAAAGAGTTTCACCGAATCACTCGTTCGCGATCGCGTTACGATCACGAGCATCGTGCCCACGATGCTCGCCAAAGTGTTTGAAGCGTATCCCGATTGGACACCACCCGAGCATTTGCGCACGATCCTTTTGGGCGGTGCGACCGCTCCCGAATCGCTGCTAGCCAAGGCACACGCTCAACACGTCCCGATCATTGCTACCTATGGCATGACAGAAACGTGCTCGCACGTCGTCATGACTCCGTATTCGGAGCGCTATAACTTACACACCGGTTGCGGTGAGGTAATCGACTTTGCTGAAGTCAAAACAGTGGAAGGCGAAATCGTCGTGCGCTCACAAATGACCTCGCCCGGCTACTGGGGCTGTGACGAGGAGCCCGTTAATCGTTGGTTCAACACGGGTGACTTGGGCGAATTCGACAACGAAGGTTATCTTCGTATCCACGCCCGACGCCAGGATTTGATTTTGACGGGCGGCGAAAACGTCTATCCCTTGGAAGTGGAAAATGCGCTCGCACGCGCCCCCTTTATCAAGGAAGCGCTTTTGATTGGCGAACCCAACGATACGTGGGGTGCCATCGTGTGCGCATTGATCGTCGCCGAACCCGGTATGAATCCCACGGCCAATGACGTCAAGCACTTTGCCAAGACCCACCTCTCGTCTTACAAGTGCCCTCGCAAGATCGCCTTTGTCGAGAAGTTGCCGCTAAACGCCGGCGACAAACTCGATCGTCATCCGTCGGTTTTAAAAAACTACACGTTAACGACCTTGCACTACAAGCACTGATCGTTTTTCTTCGACAAAAGTGTTGAGAGTTGTTACTTCCTCTGACGCTTTTGTCATGAATCCACTAAGATTGAGAAATCGTTTTCTCACTTGCATTCTTTTTCGATGATTTTGCGCAAACTCATTGCTTCCGTGATGGCAGCGACCATGGCATTGACGCCCTCGGTCGCCGTTTTTGCGCAAACGCATCAAGAGCCCTTGAATCTCAACTTGCCGAGCATGGGCTCGGTCGCCGGCACTGACCTCTCACCGTTGGAAGAGCAGATGTTGGGCGAAGAGATTATGAGTCAGATCCGAGCCGACGATGCATACTTAAATGACGCCGAAACGCTGGACTACCTTAATCACCTGGGCTACCGCTTGGTAAGCGTTGCCAATTCACACACCTACAACTTCTTTTTCTTCCCGATCATCGATCACTCGTTGAATGCCTTCGCTCTTCCGGGCGGTTTTATTGCCGTGCACTCGGGCCTGGTCGTTGCCGCACAAAGCGAAAGTGAATTGGCCGGTGTCGTCGGCCACGAAATTGGTCACGTCTCACAACGCCACATCGCTCGGATGATCGATCAGCAACGCCATTCGGCTGCATTGACTTTGGGATCGTTACTGCTAGCGATCCTTGCGGCTCGCGCCGGTGGCGGTCAAGCCGCCACGGCTGTTGCCATGGGCAGTCAAGCCGCCATGATCCAAAATCAGTTAGGCTTTTCTCGAAGTGCCGAACGTGAAGCTGACCGCATCGGGTTGACCTCGTTGGTGAAAGCCGGCTTTGACCCCAAGGGGATGGAAAACTTTTTTGCGCGCCTTCATCAAAACAATCGCTACTACGAAGCAGCTGCACCCGAGTATTTGAGCACTCACCCGTTAACGGTCGAACGTATCAGCGACATGGAAAACCGCACTCGTCGTTTGGGTGCTCGTTTGCATGAAGACAGCCTCGACTTTTTGTTGATCCAACAGCGTTTGCGAGTTTTACAAGAAAGCAAGCGTGACCAATGGCTTCGCGTGCAACGCGAGCTTAAAAACGACTTAGCTCACAATGTCTCTCAACGCAAAAAGAGCGCTTTCTATTACGGCCTCTCCGTCGTTGCTCGAAAACTCAATCAGGGCGAGGAAGCCAAACGCTATGCCGAGTTAGCTCTTCAATCGTCTGACGATCGAAGCAATGCAATCTTGGTTAAAAACAGTTCCGAGATGCGTTTTCTTTTTGGTAATCAAAAAGAGCGCTTTGCCGCACTTCGAGATGCTAAGCGATTGGTCGATGACAATCCCCTGTCGCAAATGGCCGTTAAGCTCTATGCTTATGAGCTCTATGAATTAAAGCGCTACAACGACGTTTTGAAGTTCATGCGCAATCAACAAGCCATGTCCCAAGACAACCCGTCTTACCACGCAATCGCCGCGCGTTGCTATAAGGAACTCAAGCAAATGAGCGAGCACTACCAATCCGTGGGTGATATGTACTTGGCACAAGGCGACAAACGTGCGGCTGAATACCAATACAACCTCGCGCAAAAGGCCAACGACGGCGACTACTACACGATGAGTCAGGTCGATGCCAAGCTTCGTAACACGCGCGCTGCAATCCTCGAAGAGGAAAAATTCAAGAACGAATAGCCTTTTAGGCTAATCCCACAGCGCCAACTTGTGGGATAATTGTCGTTTGTATTTTTGTACCCCTATTTTCGATTTCATCATGGCTATTGAAGATTATTTGACCATTGCTCCGAAGACGGACGAAATCATCGAAACGGATGCCGTCATCATCGGTGCCGGTCCTGTCGGTTTGTTCCAAGTGTTTGAATTGGGTCTTTTGGAAATCAAGGCTCATGTCGTTGACTCTTTGCGCCAAGTGGGCGGTCAATGCATGGAGCTTTATGAACACAAGCCCATCTATGACATCCCGGCCGTGCCCGTGTGCACGTCCCGTGAACTGACGGAAAATCTCTTGAAGCAAATCCACCCGTTTGGTCCGCAATTCCATTTGGGTGAAGAAGTGACGACGGTCCGCAAAGAAGAAGACGGTCGCTTCTACGTAGAAACGGACAAGGGCACGCGCTTTATGACCAAGACGGTCTTCATCGCCGCCGGTGTCGGTAGCTTCCAACCCAAGCGCTTGAGCGTTCCGGGCATCGACAAGTTCGAAGGCACGCAACTTCATTACAACGTCAAGGATCCGGAATTTTTTGCCGGCAAGAACATCGTCATCTGCGGTGGCGGTGACTCCGCGCTTGACTGGACGCTCAACTTGGTCGGCAAGGCCGAAAGCGTGATTCTCATCCACCGTCGTGACGGCTTCCGTGCCGCGAGCGCTTCG
Organism: Burkholderiaceae bacterium; assembly: GCA_017383055.1. Taxonomy (GTDB): domain Bacteria; phylum Pseudomonadota; class Gammaproteobacteria; order Burkholderiales; family Burkholderiaceae_F; genus Aphodousia. The sequence continues at coordinate 3,749 of JAFNZB010000012.1, forward strand.
GTGGCCAAGATGAAGGAACTTTGCGAAAACTGGGAAATGCAATTCGAAGTCGGTCAAGTCACGGGCTTTGAAGAAGTCGA
>JAFNZB010000199.1 GCA_017383055.1 Burkholderiaceae bacterium
GATCCGTGTTCAGGCTTGGCTTGAAGAGAAAAAGATGAAGAGTCTTTTAGTGCTTCAAGTGCATGACGAATTGGTGCTTGAGGTGCCTGAAGACGAAGTTGAGATCGTGAAATCAACGTTGCCCACGCTCATGCAAGAGGTCGCGCAATTGTCCGTGCCGTTGTTGGCTGAGGTTGGCAGTGGCGACAGTTGGGAATCGGCTCACTAAGGCATTGAGCTAGTCAAAAATAAAACAGGCATCTTTGTGCAAAAAAGCAAAGATGCCTGTTTGGTATGTAGAAAACGGTTATTGGCAAGCGCCGGCTTTTTCCGGACGGTAACGAGCTAAGAGTTCTCCACGCTCATTCCAGATCATCAACTCGCCCTTCATGGTGGTCAAATAACGAGCGTCAGCGACCATTTGCGTCAATCGGGCTTCCAATTCCATTGTCTTCGGAGCGCACATACGCTTGGTCATCGCAGGGGCTTCAAAGCGGAAAGCCTTACCGTCGAGTTGGTAGTTGCCGTTGATGAGGTTGCAACCCAAGTTGCCGGCGATGCGATTTTTGCTCAAAAACTCCATCAAGGGGGGCAACTCTTCGCAATCGGACTTGGCGGCGCCGTCCATCACGAGTTCCCAAGATGTGCCTTCTAATTTTTTAACGACTTCACCCGCAGGATCGACCTTCGGGGCCTTTTGTTCTGCTTTTTGATCACTACAACCGGTCATGGCAATGCTCATGGCTAATACACTGGCAAAGAGTGCTTTCTTCAACATATTCGATAAAACCTTTACCAAAAAAGAGGCCAGGATGTTGTTCGTCCTGGCCTAAACTCTCTCTCTTGTTTCCGGAGGACCTTAGCTGTCTCTCGTGAGAATAACTTTAGCGAGTTTGGTTTCAAAAAGACGTGAAAAAGTGCGAGATTCGCAACCAAATGTTTCAGGGGTTACGATTGTTTCACTTTCCGCTCCATATTCTTCGTAATCACGGTCGAAGAGACGCCTGCGACCATAATGATCGCCATTCCGATCATGCTCAAGCTTGAGACCACATCGCCGAAGAAAATCACGGAGAAAATTTCAGCGAAGATGATAGCGGAAAATTGCAAGCACGACGTGAGTAAAACGTTGCCGCTACCGAAAGCACGCGTGAGGCAACATTGTGCGAGCAAGGCCGTCACGCAGATCCCGATCAATGGTGAGATGTTGTCCATACGCATTTCTGAGAAGCCACCTTCGAAGGCAAAGCAACCCGTCAATCCAAAGAACACACCGAATAGTGCAAAGTAAAAGACGATGCGCCAAGAAGGCTCGCGCAGTTGCCCTAACTCTTTGATTTGCCAATAGGCAACGGCGGCTAGGAAAGCAGAGAAAAGGGCAGCTAAAGCGCCTAAGAATTGGTCGTCACCCGTGAAGCTCGGTTGCAAAATGATGACGATGCCGACAAAACCCAATGCGATCATCGAAATCAATTTCCAAGGAATGGGTTGTCGCATACAAAGCGCAAAAGCCACGACGAAAAGGGCCATAAAAAGGGGATTTGTGTAGCAAAGCGTCATGCTGGTGCCCACCGACAAAACGGTGAGTGACCAGAACCCGAAAAACATACTGACCGTACCCGCTAATGAGCGTTTGAAGTGCCCGAAGAGGTAGTCGGTTCGTAGCGAGTAACCGCGCCATCGAACGAATGCGTAAAGCAGAATCACCGATACCAACGAGCGGTAAAAAATCATCTCGCACGTGCCAAAATCGTCACTGCTCATCTTGATAAAGACCGACATCAATGAGAACAAAAACGACGAGACCAAAATCCAAAGCGATTGCATCGAAAAACTCAACGACTTCCAAAGATTAACATTGAAAGTCTATGCCCGAAATGCAAGAAAGGCTAGACGGGTTTTCGACTGAAAAGAATGGTGAAAAGTGCGGCTAATACAGCTGAAGTTAAAGACCTAACTCGGGTAAAATTAATAGATTGGAAATTGATAGATTGAAAGGCTTTCACCATGGCTACAAAACGAGTCACACCGGTTGAAAAACTCACCTATGAAGAGGCGATTGCAGAGATGGAAGCAATCGTGGAGAAAATGCGCACCGGCGAGTTGACGCTTCAAGACAGCGTTGAGGCCTATAAGCGTGGGAAAGAACTCAGTCTTCGCTGTGAAACGTTACTCAAAGAAGCACAACAAGTCGTGCAGAAGTTAGAAGGCGGCGTATTGGTCGATGTGAATGCCGAAGAACTTCGAGGGGAAGGTTAAGATGGACTTTA
>JAFNZB010000013.1 GCA_017383055.1 Burkholderiaceae bacterium
CGTTGCCAACTACCGTAACATGTACGGCGCTTGATCAACGCACGTTCCAAGACGAACGAACGCCACTTTGGTAAAAAAAAACGCGGCTCTTTTAAGGAGCCGCGTTTTTTTTCATGAAAGCTACGTCTAAAGGCGCAAAAAGCCCCGGCCACCCCGTATTCTGAGGCGGTCTTCAAGCAGAAAAAGGTCTGCTACCTACGATCAGCAAATCGGGTCATCTCTCCCGTGTCTATATCGGCAACGCCATTGCCAGTGGCAACCAATCCCACCTGTTTAGCCGCCCTCATATCCTTGAGCAATTTACGCAGCCGATGTTGCTTCAAGACTGCCGTCAAGTTTTCCACATACTCGCATCCGGTCTTGATCAGCACATAAACAATTCGAGCAAGCAAATGCGCTACGGCACCAACAGCTCGATTGCGACCTCGGCGTTCTTTAAACGCTTGCAATCGTTGCCATAAATACCCCTTTCGTGACAAAGCTATCCCATTTGCCGCTTCAACCAGGGTGCTACGCAAGTAACGATTGCCTTTAGCCGGTCTGCCGCTATAGCGTTTGCCGGCCGATTCATTGTTTCCCGGGCAGATTCCCAACCAACCGCAAAACTTCTCGTTTGAGGGAAAGCTACGAAGATCAGGGCCGATTTCAGCCAAAATCAACAAAGCGGTGGTCTCCTTGATACCGGGGATTTGTTGAAGTCGCCGAAGAAGTCCCGCATGCTCGGACAACAAAGAGCGCAAGGCATTGAGTTGATCATTGCAAATCGACTCGAGCATTTTGATATGCGCTTGTTTGGTGCGTAAGAGTTTGATCTCTTCGGCGTGCTCTATCGGACGAAGCGCATCGAGAATCTGACGGGGAGTCGCCTTCAGCCTTGAGGATTTGGTATGGACGATCCGTTCAAATTTCTCGACAGGCTCATTGAGGAAAGCCGTCAATATGATCTTGGCCGTCATCCCGTTGACATCGCTAAACACCGTTCTGGCGCGCGATCCCAATAGCGTCAACGCCTTTTGATAGCGATTCTTTTCTCGAGACAAATCCTCGCGTGTCTTGATATACGTTCGAGCGAACAAACGTGTGCGACGAATAAGCGGCGAAGGAACAAAGGACTTTTTGAAGGCACCTAAACGAGCCAACTCGGCCAAGTGTTGGGCGTCGTTCTTGTCGGTCTTGTGTCCTTTTCGAGCTTTGACGTCGCGTGCGTTGACAAGAGCCAGGCGTTCGTTGCCAAAGCCGACGGCTTCCAAGCTCTCGTAGGGCGATTGCCACAGAACGCCCGTCGATTCCATCAGAATGATTTGAGGTTGGCGTTGCCAACACCATTGAGCAAAAGCCTCAAGTTGAGAAATGGATGTGCCGAATTGCTTGAACTCTTCAGTAACGACTTCTCCGGCCGTATCGTTATGCTGATAACAACAAACGAGGACTTCGGCGTGAACGTCGATGCCGATGGCATCGTGGTACATGCAGGAAAAACGCCCCGTTGTTTCTTTGACCTTTGGATCTATAGGTTTAAAATATTCCATTGCTAGCTCCTAAGGAAGGGCAATGGCCGACCACTGGAAAAATGAAACACGGGTCAACGACCGAATGGTCGTCGCCTCATTTTTTCATACGCACTTATGGCTTGGGGCCATAGTTGCAATTTGGGGTTCGAAAACCAGAGGCTGCAGTTTTTATACGTGCTTTATCCTCGGATAATCACAAAAAAAAGAACGCAGTCTGATTGGCCATTGCTCTGCTAGCATTATCTCGCTACGGTTGCTGCTATGCGTAGTAGCTTTCATTATTGGGGGTGCAAAACGCGCCCCCTTTGCATATTGTTTTTATCGCTAGCAATTACGCTTCAAGCTTTTTACGAAGAATTTCGTTGACTTGCTGCGGATTAGCCTTGCCACGAGTGGCCTTCATCGCCTGACCGACCAAGGCGTTGAATGCCTTTTGCTTGCCGGCTCGGAACTCGTCGACCATCTTGCCGTTGGCGGCGAGAATCTCGTCGATGATAGCTTCAATTGCGCCGGTATCGGAGATCTGCTTCAAACCTTCCTTCTCGATCAAC
>JAFNZB010000200.1 GCA_017383055.1 Burkholderiaceae bacterium
AATGGTACGCCCAAGGGTGACTTTTACGGTAATCAACCCGAGTATGCCGGCGCCAGCATCGTGATCGCGTCTCCCAACTACGGTTGCGGTTCTTCTCGTGAACACGCCGTTTGGGGCATGTTGCAGTACGGTATCAAAGCAGTGGTCGCAACAAGTTTCGGTGAAATCTTTTATTCGAACGCCATCAACAATCTCTTGTTGCCCGCCATCGTTTCGGATGAAGTCGCTGAAAAACTGATGGCTTATGCCCAATCGGGTGCTAAGTCCATGACGATTGACATTGAAGCCAAGACAATCACGACAGACGAGGGCGTTTATCCGTTCACGCTTCAAGCTCGTCATCAACAAATGTTCTTAGACGGTACGGATTTGATCGGGTCAACCTTAAAGGATCGTGCCTTGATTGAAGCCTTTATTGAACGTCGCCGAGAAGAAGCGCCTTGGGCGGTGGATTTGCCAGCTAAGCGCAAAATGAGCAAGTAAGCGACAACACTAAAACTTCAAAAGCCTCAAAGCGGAACTTTGAGGCTTTTGTGTAATAAGGTTTCCAGGACCTATTTCATGATATTCATGAAAAGCTTATTGTGCTTTAGCAATGACGCAAGCCTCATCTTGGGTGACAATACCTTGCTCAGTTAACATCACCAAAGAGGCACGATTGATGCGATTTTGCCAATAACCCCATTTCTTGTTTTGAGCTTCTTGACTGGTATCGGTTGTTGGGTCCGGACCCCAAGGAACGGTATACATAGCTCTGCCCCTCCAAAGAATCGATCATGATATCTTGGACACGAACTAAGTTTACCTGTAGATGCGAAAAAAGCCTTGAAGTTTCCTTCAAGGCTTTTGAATTCTGGTGCGGCCGATGAGAGTCGAACTCATATGGGTCTCCCCGCTACCCCCTCAAGATAGTGCGTCTACCAATTTCGCCACGGCCGCTTAAGAGGTGATCGGATGTCTCCGAACAGACTGAGCATTTTATATCAAATGAGGGGTAAATTGCAAATATTTTTATTTACAGCCAATACTGATTTTTAGGGGTCAATCTCCTCTCTCGAGGTTTATAATCATCGTTTGTGTTTATGCATTTGCGCGTAAAGGGATTTGGAAAATGTCTGCGATCGGGTTTGATAACCAACAATACTTGACGATGCAATCGGAGCAGATTCGTCATCGAATCGCTCAGTTTGGCGGTAAGTTGTACCTTGAGTTTGGTGGGAAGTTGTTTGACGACTTCCATGCATCGCGCGTCTTGCCGGGGTTTGAGCCCGACAGCAAGATCCGCATGCTCCAACAGCTCAAGGAAGACGTTGAAGTGGTCATCACGATCAACGCTGCCGACATTGAATCCAGCAAGGTTCGCGGTGACTTGGGTATCACGTACGATGAAGACGTATTGCGTTTGATCGACACGTTCCGTGAATTGGGTCTTTATGTGGGCAGTGTGGTACTCACGCAATTTACGGGTCAAAAGTCCGCTGAAGCGTTCAAGAAGCGCTTGGAAACCTTGGGCGTGAAGAGCTATTGCCACTATCCCATCGCCGGCTACCCCTCCGATGTCGAGTACATCGTGAGCGAGGAAGGTTTAGGCAAGAACGATTACATCGAAACGACGCACTCTTTGATCGTCGTGACGGCACCGGGCCCTGGCAGTGGTAAGATGGCCACGTGCTTGAGTCAGCTCTATCATGATCACCAACGCGGTGTGACGGCCGGTTACGCCAAGTATGAAACGTTCCCGATCTGGAATTTGCCGTTGAAGCATCCGGTCAATTTGGCTTATGAGGCCGCAACGGCTGACCTCAATGACGTCAACATGATCGACCCGTTCCATTTGGAAGCTTATGGCGAAACGGCTGTGAACTACAACCGTGACGTGGAGATCTTCCCGGTGTTGAATGCGATCTTTGAACGCATCCAAGGTGAGTCGCCGTATAAGTCTCCGACGGACATGGGCGTGAACATGGCCGGCAACTGCATTGTTGACGATGCCGTTTGCTGCCAAGCTTCGCGCATGGAAATCCTTCGTCGTTACTACGCAGCGGGCGTTAAGCGCATGCGCGGTTACTCTAACGAGCATGAGATCAATAAGCTTAAGCTTCTCATGAACCAATCCAACACGTCGCCCGAGATTTTCCCGGCTGTGGCGATTGCATTGGAAAAGGCAGAGCAAACGGGTGCACCGGCTGCCGCCATCATGTTGCCTGACGGTCAAATCGTCACGGGTAAGACGTCCGATACGTTGGGTGCAGCTTCTGCCATGATTCTGAATGCTTTGAAGGCTCTGGCTGGCATCGATCACGAAGTCGACTTGATCGCATCTCGAGTGTTGGAACCGATCTGTGCATTAAAGACGGGTTCTCTTTTGCACAAGAACCCGCGTTTGCATGTCGATGAAGTACTCTTGGCTTTGACGATCTCGGCTTTGCACGATCCGGTCGCAGAAAAGGCCAAGGAACAGTTGTCTCGCTTGCGCGGTTCTGAAGTTCACTTCTCCGTCATCATCAGTGACGAAGACGAACGACTCTTGCGTCGCTTGGGCATCAACGTGAGCTGCCAACCGCACTACGAAACGAAGCGCTTGTATCACAAGTAATTCGAAAGAAATCTTTCTCGTAGCTCCTCCACTAGGGGGAGCTTTTTCTTTGGGAGAAAGTCAATGAGTAGGGCAGTGGAATGATGGTCGTTGGATGCAAAAAAGCCTTGAAGTTTCCTTCAAGGCTTTTGAATTCTGGTGCGGCCGATGAGAGTCGAACTCATATGGGTCTCCCCGCTACCCCCTCAAGATAGTGCGTCTACCAATTTCGCCACGGCCGCTTAAGAGGTGATTTGATTGTTCATCAAATCAGAGCCGCTTATTTTATCGCGGAATTTGGTTAGATTGCAAACCGTTTTGTTGAGCGGGTTGATTTGCATCAACGTTTTGTTCGATCGTCGTACTCAAAACGCCGGCAGCCGGAGCAGCTTGCTTCTTGAAAGCGCCGGAACCCAACGTGATGGCCATCGTGGAAACGAAGAAGAGCGTAGCGCCAACAGCCGTCATGCGAGACAAGAAGTTAGCAGAACCGCTAGCACCGAACAAGGAACCGCTAGCACCGCTACCGAAGGCTGCGCCCAAATCGGCACCCTTACCGTGTTGCAACAAAACCAAAACGATCACTGCGATAGCAGAAACGATCTGCACGACAACAGCGATAGAAACCAACATAGACATCTTTCGATTTTCCTTTTCTTGTCTAAAAGACGAAATATTTTTTATTCAGTCAAAGCGTTTGCGTGATCGCAAATGCCCAAAAAATCACTCGACTTCAAAGCAGCACCACCGACGAGTGCGCCGTCGATATCAGGTTGTTCGAAGAGCTCACGAGCGTTACCCGGCTTGACGCTACCGCCGTAGAGGATGCGAACCTTTTGGCTTGCATCGGCGTTGTAGGAGGCCAATTCGGCACGCAAAGCAGCGTGAACTGCTTGAGCATCAGCCGGCGTTGCGCTCTTACCGGTACCGATCGCCCAAACGGGTTCGTAGGCGATGGCGCCTGCCACAAACGGCATGATGCCCGTGACGTCCAAAACCGCACGCAATTGACGCGTCACCACTTCGATCGTACGACCGGCTTCGCGTTCTTCCAAGGTTTCACCCACACAGAGAATCGGCATCACGGCGTGAGAGAAAGCAAGCTTGGCTTTTTCGGCAACGAGTTCATCGGTGTCACCGAAAAGCGTACGGCGTTCAGAGTGCCCAAGGATCACGAGGTCGCAATCGACGTCAGCCAACATGGCTGCGGAGATTTCGCCCGTGTAGGCACCTTCTTCATAACTGGCGCAATTTTGAGCACCCACCATCACGGCCGTGTTCTTGAAACCGTCGACCAATTGCGTAAGGTAAAGTGCCGGTGCGCACACGGCGATGTCACAACGATAATGGCCAGCATGCAATTGCGGCTTAGCAGATTCGATCCATGCAAGATTGGCTTGCGTGTTACCGTTCATCTTCCAGTTGGCAACGACAAAAGGCGTACGAGACATGACAACATCCGTCCTGAAAAAATTAAAGCTCCTTATTTTAGCGCAAAATCTTCAATAAAACAAAGCCATAGAAAAGAAAACGCACCGAAAATTCTAATCGGTGCGTTTTATCGTAACTATTTGATTCTGTTAGGATTCGACGTGTTCGATCACGAGTTGGATATTCGTGCGCCCCATCCATTCGTTGAGTTCGGGGCGATAGGCCAAGCGTGCATGGGTCGGAATCTCTGCACTTCGGCGGAAAAAGATACCGCTGTATCGCACACCGTCAAGCTCCAAAGTCAACTTCAAATGACCGCCTTTTAAGAGCGTTTGTTGCAAGACTTTGAACTCGTTGGCAAAAAGCGGAGGCAAGAATCCTTGACCCCAAATCTGTTCGTTGATCGACTCGATCAAATTGATCGTGATCTCATGCGGTTGCAGTTCGCCGTCGACCAAGACTTGACGTTCAAAGGCACTTTCGTCGTTGTTGGCTTCGACGACTTCTTCAAAAATGCGAGCGAAATCTTCAAAACCGTTCGCGTCGATCGTAAGGCCGGCTGCCATCGCGTGACCACCGAATTTCTTGATCAAGCCCGGACGTTTTTTCGTCACCAAGTCGAGCATGTCTCGAAGGTGGATGCCTTCGATTGAACGCCCCGAACCCTTTAATTCACCTTCGGCAGCGTTGGCAAATGCAATCGTCGGGCGATGCTTACTTTCTTTGACACGGCTTGCGACCAAGCCCACGATCCCTTGGTGCCAGCTCGGCTCAAAGAGACTGATCGTGCGTTGGCGGTTGACGTCGATCTTATGCAAAAGCATGGCGGCGTCCCATTGCATATCCAATTCCAACTCACGACGTTCGCGATTCAAATCTTCCAATTGTTGGGCGTAGTGACGTGCCATGTGATCGTCATCGCTGATCAAGCATTCCACGCCGGTGGTCATGAGATCCAAGCGACCCGCAGCATTGATGCGGGGAGCGACCACAAAGCCGAAATCGCGCACTTTGGCTTGAGAGCTCGGGCGACCGGCCACTTCAAAAAGGGCACGAAGACCAGGTTGGCAATTGCCGTTACGAACGCGCATCAAACCTTGTTGAACAAGGATGCGGTTGTTTTTATCGAGCTTGACCACGTCAGCCACGGTCCCTAAAGCGACCAAGTCAACGAGCGTATCCAAACGCGGTTGCGGACGGTCATTGAAATGACCGCGATTTCGAAGTTCGGCACGAAGCGCCATCAAGACGTAGTACATGACGCCTACGCCCGCCAAATTCTTACTCGGGAAGTTGCAGCCCGGTGTGTTCGGATTGACGATGCACGCGGCAGCAGGCAACGTTTCGGCAGGCAAGTGGTGGTCGGTGATCAGCACTTCGATCCCTAACGCTTTGGCGCGCTCCACACCGTCAAAACTGGCCATGCCGTTATCGACCGTGACGATCAGGTCAGGTGACTTTTCAGCAGCCAAATCCACGATCGCAGGTGTTAAACCGTAACCGTAAACGAAGCGGTCGGGGACGATGTAGTCGACCGTTGCTCCCATCGAGCGAAGACCGCGAATGGCGACCGCACAAGCCGTTGCGCCGTCACAGTCGTAGTCGGCCACGATCATGATGCGTTGGCGTTTTTCGATCGCATCGGCCAAAAGTTTGGCGGCGGCGTCCGTTCCCAAAAGGGTGCTCGGAGCGAGCATGCCGCGCCAATCGGCAGAGAGGTCGTCAGGGGTGCGGATGCCGCGACTGGCGAGCACTCGAGCCAAGGCCGGATTGAAACCGTCATCGACCAAACTTTGGGCGATGGCCGTCGGGACTTCACGTTGGATAAATTGCGTCATGAAATCCCTCACTCATTCAAAAAGTCTTCTAAAGACAAGGACTTGGGTTTGGAGAAACGTGCGAAAAGTCCACTTGTCTTTTTGAATTCCACACCGGTCGTGTGCGTGTCAACGCTACCCGAAGCGATCAAGACGAGTTTCTGACACCGACGCGATTTGGCTTCAGCCGTCAATTTTTGGATACGCTCCCAAACGATGGGCCAAGCCTTAGCCCAAGCATCCCAATCGCCCTTACGATACGGTTCGTAGAGATCGTCGATCACGCACAAAAGGTCGCCCTCGGGGGCTTCGGGCCAAGCGTCCATCACGCGCGTCGTTCGGAAATTTAAAAGCCCGGCGTTTTGTGCCCAACCGTGAACGAAGGTGTCGTTAGCCATCACGGCGCGCAAGGTGGAAGCCTTTAAAAGGAAGCGACGAGAGCCGCCTTCAGGCCACAAGCCGTCGATCGTTTCAAAGCCGTTGGCTTTACGATCGAGATTGACCGGATGGTTTTCCAAGAATTCGGCGATCGCCACACGCATCGTTTCGAACTCTTCACCCCAATAGCAACCGTCGGTGTAGTACTGATGATTTTGGGCGCACCAAGGTCGAGCTTGGCATTCCCAATCGTCTTTGCGAGTGAGATACCAGCGACCTTCCCATTGTTGCAATTGGAAGTTAAAGCGACGAACGAGCGCCAAGAGATCGTCATGCAAACGATTGCGTTCGTCTTGGGTGAATTTGTGGGTGAGCGCCACGGTGCGACGACCGTGATCGTCAACGTCGAAGTGATACGCCCAAAGACGCCACGTTTCGGTGGACATGGAAGGACCGCCGTCGGCTTCCCATTCAAAGGCAGCCGTTTGAGGCATGCCTCCGAGTTTGCCGACGACTTGTTGAAGCCATACCAAATGCACAGCCCCCTCAAGAATCGGACGCTGCACCAATTGTTGGACCTGGACGGGGTCTGCACCACGTGTCAATTCGTCAAATACACGACGATCAAGTGTTGAAAGAACACTTGAAGTGACTGCTTTCGGTAAACGGGCCCCAGGAATCAAAAAATACACTGCACTCATGATGACGATATTTTAGAGGATTTGATGCGCGTTAAGAGTGCGAAAAAGAAATCGAAAGGATAGAAATTAGTCATATTCTTCCCTGCGAAAGTCGCGCTAGACTTACGGTTTAGTCAATAGTCAGAAAGCATTCATCGTATGAGTCAGACCCAACGAACCAAACAACAAGCGCTCTCAAGCCATAGCCACGGCGATAGCGAACTCGATCACAGTGCTCAGAAAGTCAAAACGAGTGTTTTGGCTGTGGCTGTCGTTTTGACGCTTGGGTTTTCCGTCGCCGAATTCGTGGGCGGTTTTTTAAGTAACTCTTTGGCATTGAT
>JAFNZB010000201.1 GCA_017383055.1 Burkholderiaceae bacterium
CCCCGCAATGAATTGCGGGGATATAAGGCTGTTATCTATAAAATAGGTTATATACGCTTTCGAGTATATTTGTATAAAAATACGCTACAGAGTATCTGTTTCTCGGTTACAACAAATTTCTAAAAACCTTGTCCAAACCCAAGAAATGTAAGCGTTCCTACTTATTCAGTCCCACCCCGACCTTCAGTAATATTAATCTGTTAAATTCACTATTTGCACTTACTGTTATGAATAAGAAATCCTTGTTGACGTTGGCTTTGATGGCCTCTTTTTCCGTCGCGTTGGTCGGCTGTGGTGATAAGCCGAAAAAGGTTGAGCGTAAGCCCGTTGCTGTGGCGGTGATGCCGGCGCAGGTGACCGACACCTATCGTTGGATCGAAACGTACGGTCAAACCGAAGGTGCGCAAGAAATCGAGGTGCGTGCTCAAGTCGGCGGTATTTTGCGCCAACTCAATTTCAAGGAAGGTTCTTTTGTGAAGAAGGGCGATACGCTTTTCGAATTGGAAAAAGAACCGTATGAAGCAGCATTGGCTCAAGCCAAAGCTCAAACGGCTCAAGCTCAAACGACGTTGGATCAAACGTTGCGAGATTGGCGTCGAGCTCAGAAATTGATCAAGGCTGAAGCCATCAGTCAACAAGAGTTCGATAAGGCGAAGAACGACTACTTGAACGCAAAGAGTTCGCTTATGTCCGCCAAGGCTAAGCAAACGAGCGCTCAACTTGATTTGGATCGCTCTCGAGTGCCTGCCCCGGTCGACGGTGTCGCCGGTCGTGCCGAAGTCAACGTCGGTTCGTTGGTCTCGGCCAATTCCACCTTGCTCACGAAAATCACGCAGCCCGATACGCTTCGTGTGGTCTTTACCATCAGTGACCGTTATCTTCAAACGGCTGAGTTGGCACTCAATAATCCCGTCCAAATTTTTGTGAACGGTTCGAAGGAACCGATCGAAGCCAAGCTTGATTACATCGGTCAACAAGTCGATGCCAAGCAAGGCGCACTTCGTTTGCGTGCCGAAGTGCCTAAGACTGATAAGCTTTGGTCGGGTCAATACGTTGAAGTGCGTGTGATGGTCGGTCATTTGAAGAACATCTTCAAGGTGCCGCAAGGTGTGATTCGCCAACGTGCCGACGGTACGTATTCCGTGTATGTCAACGATAAGGGTACCGTCAAAGAAAAACCCGTCACGTTGGCTCACTGGGAAGGTCGTGATTGGGTCGTGACGGGCGGCTTGACGGCGGGCGATGAAGTCATCGTCGACAACCTTTTGCGTTTGCGTGACCGTATGAAGATCACGGTCAAAGGCCAAAAACAATAAGTAGGGGGCGAGCATGTTTTCCCAATTCTGTATTCGTCGCCCGATCTTTGCCTCGGTGATGTCCATCATCATCGTGTTGGCCGGTTTGATGGCGGCTCGAATCTTGCCGGTGTCTCAGTACCCGGATATTTCGCCTCCGAGCGTCTCTATTTCTGCATCGTATTCCGGTGCCGATGCTCAAACGTTGGCCCGTACGATCGCCGCTCCTTTGGAAGATCAACTCTCGGGTGTTGAAGGGCTTCTTTATTACACGACCTCGATTCGCTCCAACGGCGACGTGCGTATTTCTTGCGTCTTTGACGTGGGCACGAACCCCAATGACGCCATGTTGGAAATCAACAACCGTGTGCGTACGGCCGAGCGTCGATTGCCTGAAAAGGTGCGCCAAGACGGTGTTCGCGTGCGTAAGCGCAGTGAAGAAGTGCTCTTGATGATGGCGCTGACGTCGCCTGACAACAAGATGAACGTCGTGCAAATGGCCGACTGGGCTACGCTCAATCTCGTTGATGAATTGAGCCGTATCCCGGGCGTCGGTGACGTGAGCATTTTCGGTAACACGCAAGGCGCTATGCGCATTTGGCTCAATCCCGACAAGATGGCTTTGTTGGGCGTGTCAGTGCAAGACGTTGAAAATGCGATCGAAAATCAAAACCGTCAATATGCAGCGGGCCGCATCGGTGCAGCACCGACCACGAAAGATCAACAACTCTTTTACACGATTACCCCGAAGGGCCAGCTCTTAACGGTCAAAGAATTCGAAGACATCACTGTTCGTTCCAGGGGCGTTGACGGCATCATTCGTATCAAGGATATAGCTCGTGTTGAAGTCGGTAATCGAAGCTACGACAACTATAACTCGCTCGATGGTAAACGAGCTGTGAC
>JAFNZB010000202.1 GCA_017383055.1 Burkholderiaceae bacterium
CATGATAAGCAACGGATAGAACGGGAACATCGGCGTACAAACGTTCACGGCAGAGTCGGATACACGGAATGCCGCTTGCGTGAGTTCCGGAGAAATGCCCAACATCATGAGCATCGGCACAAAGATCGTCGACAAAATCGCCCACTTGGAAGTAGCCGACGTGATCAACAGGTTCAACATGGCCGTAAAGAGGATCACACCGAAAAGCGAGATACCCGAGGGCATGCCGAGATTCTTCAAGAATTCTGCACCGGAAATCGCCAACAACGTGCCAATATTGGACTTACCGAAAACATAAAGGAATTGGGCGGCGAAGAATGCAAACACCATGAAGCCCAAGAGCATCTTCATGATCTTTTCCATGGAAGCGATCACGTCATTGGCGCTCTTAAACGTACCGGCAACATAACCGTAAACAATACCCGGCAAAGCAAAGAAGAAGAAAAGTAACGGCACGATGCCTTGCATGACCGGCGCCTTCGGGCTCGTCAAAGAACCGTCCGGAGCGCGGAACAAGGACGTTTCAGGCCAGCACAACGCAAAAAGCAAGGCAGCCAAACCCAATGCCGTCCAACAGGCGCAACGATAAGCACGATTTTCGATCGGGCTAATCGGCTTTAATTGCAAATCGGGATCGTTTTCAAGACCGTTATCCAACGGCATCGTTGCCCACAAGCGCGGCTCGACGATCTTATCGGTCACGTACCAGCAAGCGGCGATCACGAAGAACGTACCACCCAAAGCATAGATGTAGTTACACAATACGTTAACCATGTAGCTCGGATCGATCGTTTGTGCGGCGGCTTGTGTAAAGCTTTGCATGATCGGATCGATCACCGACGGCGTGTAAGAAGCCGTGAAACCACCGGCCAATGCAGCAAAGGAACAAGCAACACCGGCTAACGGATGACGACCGGCACAATAAAACATCAAAGCGGCCAACGGCATCAAGATCACGTACACGGAATCGCTTGCCACGTGACACAAAATGGCCACCACACAGACGGCAGGCGTCAACGCTGCGCGCGGAATGTAACTCATCAATTTACGCAAAAGCGTGTTGATGAAACCAGAACCTTCGGCAATGCCGATACCGAGCGTGGCAACGATCGTGATACCGAGCGGCGGGAAGTTCATGAAATTACGAACCGACGTAACCATCAAATCGAGCAAGTTTTGTGCCGACAAAATGTTGACCACTTGGATGATTTGGCCGGTAGACGGATGACGATAGTCGAACGAGACGAACGACAAGGCAAAGGACAAAACGCACGTAATCGCCAACGCCCAAATAAAGAGCATCGTGATGTGCGGCAATTTATTACCAGCAGACTCAATGACGTTCAAGAAACGATTGAGCGCACCGGTCGGTTGCTGAGTCGTAGCGGACATGGTTTTCCTTGTAATGCAGTTGAAACTCCCGTTGAACCGATTTCTTTTCTGAAAATCGACTTTTCCTGAAAGAACGGGAGTAAAGGAACAATCACGCCTCGGGAATTCCCTAGGCGAAATGGGCGATTTTAGAGGATTGACCGAAGCCGAAACGACACCGCCCCGTAAAAGCGGGACGATCCAAAGATCACAAAATAGTCAGAACCGCCTATTTTTTTGGAAAAAAGTTCGCCAAATGCTAAAAACCCCGCGGAACCGAAAAAGTCCCACGGGGTTTTCAAAGCGATCTGCACTTTCGTACAAAACGCCGTTTTGGTGGCCAGTGGAGCACAATTCAATTCACAATTTCTATGGTTACATTGGGAGAATGTATATGTTGTCTAGTGCGCAACATTATTTTTAACTTTTTTCGTATCGGATTAAAGTTTCTCTCGAAGAGAATTTCTTCCTTGGGAAATGAAACCGAGCGAAAATTTACTTGTTCAGACACGCTCGGCTTCATTTCTCAAGCTTGTTACAAGAACGTAGGTTTTGTTTGGGAGAAAAAATGTCAGCGTTTGAAAATCCGACCATCAAGGTTCTTCATAACCACGTCTCCGTGCGAGAATTTAGCGAGCGTCCCATCACAGTCGATGAACGGTCGGCCATTCTCGAAGCGGCTCGTGCGAGCTCTACATCAAGCTTTTTACAGGTCGTCTCGATCATCCGTATCACCGATTCGGTCGTGCGCGCCAAGATGGCTGAATATGCCGGCAACCAAGTTCAAGTTTTAAATGCGCCGGAATTTTGGGTCTTTTGTGCTGACTACCACCGCGACGAGCGTGTTTGTGGCGAAGCCGATCTCGGTTGGACCGAACAACTTTTGGTCGGCTGTACCGATTCGGCATTAATGGCTCAAAACACGCTCACCGCCGCCGAGGCGCTCGGTATGGGCGGTTGCTTTATCGGTGGGATTCGTACGTGTATCAGTGAAGTGGCCGAACTGTTGAAATTGCCGAAGAATACCTTCCCGGTCGTGGGTTTAACGTTCGGTTATCCGGCCGTGAAGAACGCGACCAAACCTCGCATACCGGTGGGGATTTTGTGTTCGGAAAATGCTTATCGTGAACCGTCGGATGATGAATTGACCGATTACGATCACACGCTTTGCCAATACTATACGCAACGCAATCCGAGCCAACCGCTTGCCTCATGGAAGCATAAACTCGGTTCGACGCTTCAACGCGAACGTCGTCCGTTTATTCTTGAATTTTTGAATAAACAAGGTTGGGCTCTGAAGTAAGTCTTCTTTAGACAGGTTCTATGAATTCGGTTTGAACGAACTGAAAATTGAAAACAACACCAACCAGGGCTGATTTTTTGCACAAGTAAATCGAAATCAGCCCGATTGGTTCATCGGTACGAGTGCCAATGTGGCAATGAGCCAGATGGACAGTAGTGATGTTGTCTAGTACGCAACATTATTTTAACTTTTTTCGTATCGGGTTATAGTTTCTCTCGATGAAAAGAATTTCTGCCTTTGGAAATGAAATTGAACGAAAATTTACTTGTTCATACACGCTCGACTTCATTTCTCAAGCTTGTTACAAAGACTGTCAATGATGTCATCCCAACAAATATTCACGACCCCGATTACGATATTTTTGGTAGCTAGCGAATTTAAATCTTTTCGTCGGGCGGCAGCAAGGTTAAACGTGACACCTTCTACGGTTTCCCGTGCGATTAAGTACCTCGAAGAAGAGTTAGGCATTGAGTTGTTTGCCCGTCAACGTCCGATGGCGTTGACCGAAGAGGGAAGTCGATTACGAAAAGTGCTGATGCAATCACAACAATCGATTGATGCAACGATTCATGATTTGCAAACCCACAACTACCTCAAACCGAATGTGGCAATCGGATTGCCAGAGTCAATTAATCTTCGTGACGGTAGAGCGCTTATTGAACATCTGAGACCAATTTGTTCGCATATTCAACTTTTAAGTAGTGGCTTATCGACCGTACTCAAAGAGTGGATGATTGCTCATCAATTGGATTTGGTTGTTACCACGATTGACCACGATTGGCCTGAGGGATTTTTTCGAATTCCTATCTTAACTGAAAGACCATTGATCGTTTTTCCGAAAAAACATGTTTTACCCCAAGGCCCCGTAACGTGGAATAGCATTCGTTTGACTGGCCTTCCGTTAATTGGTTACAGTCGTTGTTCTGCATTTGAACAAGTGATCAGCGCTCTAATGCAAGCAGAAAACATTCCGCTTGAACCCCTTTGGGATGTCGACTCAAGCACCGTTTTGTTTGGTTTAGTTGAAGCGGGGCGAGGTTGGGCTTTAACTTATCCTTCGAGTTTAAGAAAAAGAGATGAGTTAAAAAAAACGCTTCACATTTTCGAGCCTCCAAGCGTTTTGCCAGAGCGTCAACTCTCCGTCGTATTTCGGAAGGAGCATTTGAGAACGATTGCAGAAATGATTGCTCGTTTTCTTAACGAAGTGATTGAATCGGGAGAAGTATCTGACGGAATCAATTTTTAAGCGATTAAAAGTATTGACAACCCGCCCCAGGGTTGGAGCGGGTTTGAAAGATTGTCATTTGTTTTGCCTCTCTAGCCTTAAAAGTTTTTCACCCATTCGAGTACTTCATCAGTCTTCCAGCGGGTGAGGGTGTCGAGTTTGTACGACCGAGGGAACCCATGTTTGCCTTCCTTGGAAAACTTTCGGACGGTGGATTGTCCAAGGTTCGGGCAATATGTTAAAGCTCATTGGTCGTTAAAAGCCTCATTGAAACGGTTCTCAAACATCGAGCCTACACGGAACAACAAGTTCAACTGATTATTCAATCAATG
>JAFNZB010000203.1 GCA_017383055.1 Burkholderiaceae bacterium
CACTGGATCAATCGTGAAGAAATCATCCAACAAGACATTTAAAAGATAGGTTTGAAGATGCAAATTCTCGGTCAATATCCTCAAGTACGTATGCGTCGCATGCGTCATGATGAATTTTCGCGTCGCTTAATGCGCGAGACGACGATCACCGCTAGCGATTTGATTTTGCCGGTATTCGTAATGGAAGGTGAGGGCAAGCGTCAAGCCGTACCGACGATGCCCGGCGTCGAACGCATGACGTTGGACGAACTTTGCAAGGTCGCCCAAGAAATGGTTGAATTGGGCATTCCGATGATTGCTCTTTTCCCGGTGATCGAAGATCATTTGAAAACCCCTGACGGTCGCGAGGCTGCCAATCCTGACGGATTGATTCCGCGCGTGGTCAAGACGTTGAAAGAAAAATTCCCGCAATTGGGCGTGATGTGCGACGTCGCATTAGATCCGTACACTTCCCATGGCCAAGACGGTTTGATCGATGACACGGGTTATATCTTAAACGACGAAACGATTGCAGTCCTTGTTGAACAAGCGCTTTGTCAAGCTCGTGCCGGAGCTGACGTTGTGGCTCCGAGCGACATGATGGACGGTCGTATCGGCGTGATTCGTGCCGCATTGGATCGTGAAGGTTTGATCCATACTCGCATCATGGCCTACTCTGCTAAATATGCTAGCGCCTTCTACGGCCCGTTCCGTGATGCAGTTGGCTCTGCCGGCAACTTAGGTAAGAGTACAAAAGCTGTTTACCAAATGGATCCTGCCAATGGCAATGAAGCCCTTTGGGAAACAGGTTATGACCTTCAAGAAGGCGCAGACATGGTCATGGTTAAGCCTGGCCTTCCGTATTTGGATATTCTTTGGCGTGTCAAGGAAGAATTCAAAGCCCCGACCTTTGTTTATCACGTGAGTGGTGAATACGCCATGATCAAGGCTGCTGCAGCTGCCGGCTACATTGATGAAAAGAAATTTACGTTGGAAACGATGGTATGCTTTAAGCGTGCCGGTGCTGATGGCATCTTGACCTACTGTGCGTTGGATGTTGCTCGTTGGTTACGCGATACCCCAGTGAGTCTCTAAACTCATCCTTCCATGAAAAAGCGATCGTCCGAGAACGATCGCTTTTTTGTTAGTAACCTCGCCATTCGCGCAATTGACGGCCTTCGCGTTTCGTCGGACGACCTTTGGTCGTTCGGTCTGCCGCTGGTTCAAAGGCAAGCTTACGCATCGCTGCTCGCTCTTCTCGTCGCTTTTTACCGTCTTCCGTTTCCATGTACATCTGTTGTGCCACAGGCGCAGGACCTCGATGAGTATTGAAACCAGCAACCAAGACCTCATAAAGGTCTTCACCTCGATTGATTTCTAGGCGATCGGATAAACGCACATCCTTTGAAGGTTTTACACGCTCACCATTGAGGCGAACACGCCCAAGTTCGACAGCTTCTTGAGCCAAAGAACGAGTTTTAAAAAATCGAGCTGCCCAAAGCCACTTGTCAATACGTTGCGCTTGGAGATCTGACATTTGTGTCACTCCATGAACAATAAACAGATTAATTTTAAATGCAAAAAACCCCCGATTCTTTCGAATCGAGGGTCTTTTAAGGGGTAAGCCAAGCAATGTCCTACTTTCACTGGAAATACAACCAACTATCATCGGCGCTAAGGCGTTTCACTGTCCTGTTCGGAATGGGAAGGAGTGGGACCACCTTGCTATGGTCGCTTGGCTAAGCTTGTTGTTAA
>JAFNZB010000204.1 GCA_017383055.1 Burkholderiaceae bacterium
ATTTTTGGCCTCTAAAAATCCGGTTAAGGATGCTTCAGGCAAGACCTGGAGAAAGGAACTGGAAAAATCGCTAAAGAAAATGCAGACGGATTATTTGGATTTTTACTATATGTGGGCTCTTGTGACGAGCATTGCTGAAGCTAACGGCTGCGAAGTCGAATTGGTTTACGATCGCATCATCGGTAGCGTGATCAACAGCCCCGAACAAACCGAAGCCGCCATCGCCGCAACGCGCGAACTCTTGGGTGAAGAAAACGTTCGTATGATCGTTCAATTCATGAGTAGCGAAGACTTCTCCGTGTATTTGGGCAAGGTCCCGGGCTGCATCATCCGTGTGGGTGTCAAGGACGAAGAACACAACATTTCGATCCACAACCAACGTTTTGACTTCAATGACGAAGTGTTGCCTGTTGCCGTCTCCGTCGTCGCCAACATGGCCATGAAGCGTTTGGCTCAATTGGCTGCTTAACGCCTTTTAGACACCGCTAATACGACAAACCGCCGAAACCCAAAGGGAGTTCGGCGGTTTTGTTTTTGGCTTGAGCAATCAATTGCCTTCATCGAAAAATCGCATGATTCGACGCGGAAGATAATCCAATCGTCCCGGCGGCGCCCCCAACGGGAAACCGATATGGCCCCCATCTTCGGGCTGATCGAGCCAAACACAGTCGGAGACTTCTTCAGCAGTGGGCAATGCCCATGCCGGCAAGAACGGATCGTTCTTGGCGTTCAAAAGCAATAACGGCACACGAACGTTCTTTAAGTGCGGTTTCGAAGAACATTTGAGCCAATATTCCATGGCATTTTGATAGCCGTGCACCGGACCGGTAAAAAGCGAGTCGAAATCGTAGAAATGACGACAAGCCTTCATTTCTTTGGCCGTGTAGAACTTCGCCAACTCCGGGAATTGCTCCAACTTCTTTAACGCTTTCGGAATCAAGGTTTGCAAAAAGTTCATCGCGTACAAACGATTCAAACCGTGACACATCAGGTTGGAACCCGCCACCAAATCCACAGGCGCACCCACCGAAACGGCTTTCGTCACGTAACGGCGAGCAGCCTCGCCTTGTTGCCCTAAGTAAAGCGCCACTTGATTGCCACCCAACGAAACCCCGACCAAATAAAGTGGAGCGTTGGGAAAGCGGTCATGGACCTTTTCAACGACCCAAGCCACTTCAGCGGTATCGCCCGCATGATAGGCTCGCATCGTACGGTTGAGTTCGCCCGAACAACTGCGAAAATGCGAAACGACGCCTCGCCAACCACGACGGACGACCGCATCCATCAAAGCCAGTGCATAGTGGCTTTGGGAGCTGCCTTCCAAACCGTGAAAGTGCAATACAACGGGCGTGGTCTCGGACAAATTCTCCCCTTCAGCCCAATCGAGGTCGATGAAGTCATCATCAGGCGTCTCCCATCGCTCACGGCGATAGTCGACTTGAGGGCGCTTACTTAACTTCGCCGGAACGATCGTTTGTAAATGCGCCCCGGCGACCCAACGGGGCGCCTTGTAGTCGGGCGTGATGACCGGCATCAGTTATTCTCCACCTTGATCGACGGCATCTTCAAAGACATATCCTTGGCGGTCTTGGCAATCGCAGCGGCAGCCTTCATCGCAATGTCGCGATAGATACGGGCAGCGTCGCTCTCAGGCGAACCGACCACGGTCGGAGCTCCACTGTCGGCTTCTTCGCGAATCTTGGAATCCAAAGGCAATTGACCCAACACGTCGACCTTGTATTGCTCGCTCATACGACGAGCACCGCCTTCACCGAAGATGTGTTCCAAGTGACCGCAGTTGGGGCACTTGTACATGGCCATGTTTTCCACGATACCGAGGATCGGCACATTGACCTTTTGGAACATCTTCAAGCCCTTCTTCGCATCAAGCAAAGCGATGTCTTGCGGAGTCGTCACAACGATCGCACCCGTGACCGGCACCGTTTGCGAAAGCGTCAATTGAATGTCACCCGTACCCGGGGGCATGTCGATCACCAAATAATCGAGTTGATTCCAATTGGTTTGCATGAGCAATTGTTGAAGTGCTTGAGCCACCAAGGGACCGCGCCAGATCATCGGCTCATCGGGATCGACCAAGAAGCCGATCGAAGAGATATCCAAACCGTGAGCCGTGATCGGATTCATCGTTTGACCGTCGGCCGACACGGGGCGACCCATGGCGCCCAACATCGTGGGTTGGCTCGGACCGTAGATATCGGCATCCAACACTCCCACCTTGGCGCCTTCGGCTGCTAAAGCCAATGCCACATTGGCAGAAACCGTGCTCTTACCGACACCGCCCTTACCCGAGGAAACAGCAATGATGTTCTTCACGTTGGGCAACACTTTAAGCGTACGTTGCACGGCGTGAGCGACGATCTTTTGTTCGACTTCAACCGTGGCTTCGATGCCCGCCGTCTTCAAAGCGGCTTGCACATTGCCTTTGACCGTCTCCAACATGTTTCGAGCCGGATAACCTAATTCGATCTTGACGATTTTTTGCTCTTCATCGACCTTGGCCATACGGGCTGCCACGTAGTCAATGCCCATCCACGGGTCGATCACCGTCTTCAATGCTGCGAACACACTTTCTTTGTAACTCATCGCAAATTTCCTATCTATAGTTAGTTGACCGAGAAATTTTCGTCTTTTTGAACGCCAAGCGCAACATCGCCTAAGTAACCTTTTGTACACAGATAGGAATTTTTTATCGTCTCAATCGGGCAAAACCAAAGAAAATCAAGGCGAAATACCCATGAAATGGTAAAATTTCCAGATTGTTTTGAAAATTTCTTGAAGAAAAGATTCCTATCATGCAAAAACGTCAAATTTTTGTGACGACGGCATTGCCGTACGCTAATGGCCATTTCCATATCGGCCACATCATGGAATACATCCAAGCCGACATCTGGGTCCGTTCCCAACGCATGGCCGGCAATCTCGTTCACTTCGTGGGCGCTGACGACACGCACGGCGCACCGATGATGATCGCCGCTCAAAAGGAAGGCATCACGCCGCAAGAATTTGTCGCTCGCATCGCCAGCGGCCGTAAAGCCTATTTGGACGGTTTCCACATCGCCTTCGACCACTGGCACTCCACCGACAGCCAAGAAAACGTCGAATTGTCTCAAGACATCTACAAGCGCTTGAAGGCCGCCGGTCTCATCTACACGAAGGACATCGAACAGTTCTACGACCCGGTCAAGGGTATGTTCTTGGCTGACCGCTTCATCAAGGGTACGTGCCCGAAGTGTGGCGCTGAAGATCAATACGGCGACAACTGCGAAAAGTGCGGTGCCGTTTACTCCCCGACGGAATTGGTCAACCCCTTCTCCGCCTTGTCCGGTGCAACGCCCGAATTGCGTAGCTCCACGCACTACTTCTTCCGCCTCTCCGATCCGGTCTGCGCTCAATTCTTGCGTGACTGGGTCCACGGTAAGGGCAAGAGCGGTGCCGATCGCGTTCAACCCGAAGTGCGCGCTAAGGACGAAGAATGGTTGGAAGACGGTAAGCTCGGCGACTGGGACATCTCCCGCGACGCTCCGTACTTCGGTATCGAAATCCCGGACGCTCCGGGCAAGTACTTCTATGTCTGGCTCGACGCTCCGGTCGGTTACTTGGCCAGCTTGAAGAGCTACGCCGACAAGATGGGTTTTGACTTCCTTGAATTCTTGACCCACGAAAAGACCGAACAAATCCACTTTATCGGTAAGGACATCGTGTACTTCCACACGCTCTTCTGGCCGGCCATGCTCCACTTCGCAGGCCAACCGTATCGCGTGCCCGATAACGTGTTCGTTCACGGTTTCATGACGGTCGACGGCCGTAAGATGAGTAAGAGCCGCGGCACGGGTATCTCCCCGATGAAGTATTTGGAACTCGGCATGAACCCCGAATGGTTGCGCTACTACTTGGGCGTCAAGATGGGTCCGACCAACGATGACGTCGACTTCAGCAAGGCCGACTTCTTGGCTCGCGTCAATTCCGACTTGATCGGTAAGTACGTCAACATCGCTAGCCGCGCCGCCGGTTTCATCGTCAAGCGCTTTGACGGTCACGTCGCCGACGGTTTGGATGCCGATCCGATCGTCAACGAACTCCGTGCCGTCGTTCCGCAAGTGGCTGCTCTTTATAACGACCGCGAATACGCCAAGGCATTGCGCCTTGTGATGGAAAAGGCTGACGTCGTCAACGAATTCGTCGACCGTGAAAAGCCCTGGGATCTCGCTAAGGACGAAACCAAGCGCGCTGAACTCCACCGCGTTTGCTCCGTGGCTCTCGAATCCTTCCGCTTGCTCACGACGATGATCAAGCCGGTGTTGCCGGCCACGGCCAAGAACGTCGAAACGTTCTTGAACTGCGGCGAACTCACGTGGGAAGGTGCTGCAACGCCCTTGTCCTCTGAAACGCCGATCATGCCGTTCAAGCACTTGATGCAACGCGCCGACATGAAGCAATTGGACGAATTGATGCCCGCTAAGCCCGTCGAACCGGAAAAGCCCGCCATCGAACCGATCGCCGCTGAAGTCAAGATCGACGACTTCTCTAAGTGTGACTTCCGTATCGCCAAGATCGTGAAGTGCGAACACGTCGAAGGCTCCGACAAGCTCTTACGATTGACGGTCGACTTGGGCGAAGGCAAGACCCGTAACATCTTCTCCGGTATCAAGGCTCACTACAAGCCCGAAGACCTCGAAGGCAAGTTGACGGTCGTCATCGCTAACTTGGCTCCGCGTAAGATGCGTTTCGGTGTGAGCGAAGGCATGCTCTTGTCGGCTTCCGGCCTCGATGCCAAGGACGGTCTCTTCATCCTTGAACCGCAAGAAGGTGCTAAGCCCGGTATGCGTTTGCGTTAAACTCTTGATAGTTTTACAATTCGCAACACTTTAAAGGAAAAACAGTTGGTCATTGACCAACTGTTTTTTCCATTGAGCGGAACTTTTTATTCTTTTCACAAAAAATGAGCGTAACTGAACGTTTGAAAAACGCCTTGGGTAACATTCCCTTGGAACCGTTTAAGCCGATCACGTTGGACTTGATCGGTCACTACAATACGCACCAACTTACTCGCGATATCTCCGCAGGTCTTACCGTCGGGATGGTGGCGCTTCCGTTGGCCATGGCTTTTGCCATCGCTTCCGGTGTGGCCCCTGAAGCTGGTATCTACACGTCTATCATTGCAGGCTTTTTGATCGCCGTCTTGGGCGGCTGCCGAGTTCAAATCGGTGGTCCCGCAGGCGCCTTCATCGTGATCATCTACGGCATCATCGCCAACTACGGTTTGGCTAACTTGATGATCGCTACGATCGGCTCGGGCATCCTCTTATTCTTAATGGGGCTTTTGAAAGTCGGCAATCTCATCCGATTCATCCCGGTCTCGATCGTGATCGGCTTCACCAACGGTATTGCCGTTTTGATCGCCCTTTCTCAGGTCAAGGACTTCTTGGGTTTGAACATCGATAAGGTCCCCGCCGACTTCTTCGGTCAAATGAGCGCCTATGCCGCCAACATCCATACCGTGAATTGGTATGCCTTGGGTGTGGCACTCGTCTCGTTCGTGATCGTGAAGTTCTGGCCTAAGGACACGGGCTTCCGCACGGCCGCTTGGAAGCGTTGGATCGCCAAGATCCCGGGCACGGTCGTCGTGCTCGTCGTCTCCACGATCGCCGTGACGGCTTTGAACCTCCCGGTCGAAACGATCGGTAGCAAGTTCGGTGGTATCCCGCAAAACCTCCCGTCTTTGCAAATGCCCGACTTCGACTTGGCTAACCTTCGCAACCTCATCGGCCCGATGGTCACGCTCGCTTTGTTGGGCGCTATCGAATCGCTTCTTTGCGCTCGCGTGGCCGACGCCATGACCGATGACCGCCACAACCCGAACCAAGAATTGATGGGTCAAGGTATCGCCAACTTCGTCGTGCCGTTCTTCGGCGGTATCCCGGCAACGGGTACGATCGCCCGTACGGTGACGAACATCAAGAGCGGCGCAACGTCCCCGATCTCCGGTGTCGTGCACGCCATCACGCTTTTGGTCGTGATTCTCGTTGCCGCTCCGTTGGCCTCCAACATCCCGTTGGCCGCATTGTCCGCCATCTTGCTCTTTGTGGCTTCCAACATGGGTAACTGGGGCGAATTCATCCGCTTGCGTCGTATGACGATGTCCTACAAGGCAACGCTCTTGCTCACGTTCTTCTTGACGGTGATCTTCGACTTGACGGTCGCTGTGGAAGTCGGTCTTGTCGTCTCCTGCATGTTCTTCATCTATCGTATGAACACGTTGACGATGGTCCGTCCGATGTCCTTGTCCTTGGACACGCCCGAAGGCGTTGAAGGTTGGTTGTTGTCCGGTTCCCTCTTCTTCGGCTCCGTTTCGAAGTTGAACCAAATGACCGATCCGAAGCGTTTGTCTTCCGGCACGCCCCCGCGTGTGGTGATCCTTGACTGCCACGGTCTCTTGAACATCGACAACTCCGCCATGGACATCATTCACACCTACTACCGCGCCTTGAAGCGTCGCGGTTGTGAAATGATCATCTGCGGTGCTGCCGACCACACCTTGCGTCAATTGCAACGCACGGGTATCGCACAAGACTTGGGCAAGAACATGGTCCTCGACATCTTCGATGCCGAACGCCTTGCTCGTCAATTGATCCGCGAACAAAAGTAATCGTTCACGAAATCGACAAAAAAGCCGAAGCGAAATCAAAAACGCTTCGGCTTTTTATTTGTTCCAAGAAAAAACGGAATCCTTCGTCGGGATTCCGTTTTTTTCTAGACCACCCGATTAGAGGTAGCTCAAGACCGCATCAATCGTTTCTTCGGTCGTGGCCCAACTCGTGCAAAGACGAATCGCCGTGTGATCGTCATCGACCAAGGCCCATTGCGTAAAGGCAACGTGCTTGGCCAATTCGCGCATCTTTTCATTTTCCAACACGATGAATTGTTGATTC
>JAFNZB010000205.1 GCA_017383055.1 Burkholderiaceae bacterium
GTTCTTTTAATTGGGGATCGGGATTGGTTGCAACAACTCGGCCGTTGGCCGAATGGACGAATTCTAACAAGGGAAGATCGTTCATGGAATCGGTATAGAAAACAATCTCCCGCAAATCTTCCGTACGAAGGCCCTTTTTTTGCAAAAAGCCTTCAATCTGCGTGATTTTGTGCGTGGAAAAACAATAACCGCCGACATGGCGTCCCGTCATTTCTCCGTCTTCACCCACCTCCGGTCGTGTTGCCAAAAGCACATCGATTCCGAAAAGCTTCGCGATCGGCTCACTCACAAACGCCTGCGTTCCGGTGGCAAGCACCACCTCAAAACCGGCGTCTTTGACTTCTTTAACCAACGCTTGGGCGGCAGGCGTCACATTGGGGGTCACGACATCGAGGATAAAGCGTTGCATCCAACGATCGAGGTCGACTCGAGCAAAGCGAGCCAAAATGCTCATGTGGAAATCCATAAAAGCCGCGACATCAAATCGCCCCTCTTTGTATTCGACGGCGAATTGATCTTGGCGAGCCACTTCACGGCTTAAGTCTTCTCCGCAAACCTCACCCAAAAAATGAACCCACTGATGACCCGCATCAATGGGCAATAGCGTTCCGTCCAAATCAAAAATCGCCAATTTCATTTTTCAATCAACCTGCTTTATTTTTGAGCCAACGCTTCAGTGCCGGCACAGTGATCGAGCCCTTTTTCATGACAAAAAGTTCACGATCCATCTCTGAAATGACAGCCGAAAGTTCTTTGATATCTCGCGGCAAATACGTTTGCATCCACTGTTCTGCCTCAGGCGTGACTTCGATACCGCGTGCTTTGGCTTGAGCAGTCAACGCCTCCCACATCTGGCCCGTGATGGGTTTGACTTGGTAAACCGGCCCCCACGTCAAACGTGTACAAATATCGGGACGCACGAATCGCTCCGCTGGCGATCGACGTCCCGTTGTCAAAAGGGTCGTTCCGGGATGACTACGAACATCGTTCATCAGAGCAAACAGTCGATCCAAACCGTCTTCGGATAACGTATCGACATCGTCGACCACGTAGTGAGCACAGTATTCATTAAAACTCGGCACCCCCTCTTCGATCGGAGCAACGGCTTGAGCCAAATGGCTTTTTCCGACACCGGATTCCCCCCAAATGTAGACAAACTGCGGCATCGACGTTGTCAACATACGTTGCAACGTTGCCAAAAGCTCCCCGTTTTCTCCCTCGATGAAATTCGAAAGAGACGGTGCGGGAGCCATCGCGATGTCAAGGGGTAATTGTTCGTTAAACATTGAGTACGAAAATGGTCGAAGCCTTGCTAGAATAAGGGGATTAGTTTTGTTTTTTGATTTTACTTATTTAATTAGGTTTTATACTCATCATGACTCAACTTTCTTACGCTGCTGCTGGTGTTGACATCGACGCCGGCGATGAACTCGTAGAACGCATCAAGCCGTTGGCCAAGCGTACGATGATCCCGGGCGTTATGTCCAGCGTGGGCGGTTTCGGCGCCATGTTCGAAATCTCCAAGGAATACAAGAACCCCGTGCTCGTCACCGGTACTGACGGCGTCGGCACGAAGTTGAAGTTGGCCTTCACGTTGGGTCGCCACGACACGGTCGGTCAAGACTTGGTCGGTATGAGCGTCAACGACATTTTGGTGCAAGGCGCCAAGAGCCTCTTCTTCTTGGACTACTACGCTTGCGGCAAGCTTGACGTTGACGTCGCAGAACGCGTGGTGGCCGGTGTAGCTCGTGGTTGCGAATTGGCCGGTTGCGCCTTGATCGGTGGTGAAACCGCTGAAATGCCGGGTATGTATCCGGAAGGCGAATATGACTTGGCCGGTTTTGCTGTCGGTATCGTCGAAAAGGACGAAGCCATCGACGGTAAGAGCATCAAGGCCGGTGACGTTGTGTTGGGCTTGGCTTCCAGCGGTCCGCACTCCAACGGTTTCTCCTTGATCCGTAAGGTCGTTGAAGTGACGAACACGCCGTGGGATATGCCGTTGGACGGTCGCACGTTGGCCGACTGCGTCATGGAACCGACGCGCATCTACGTCAAGCAAGTTTTGAACGTGATGAAGTCTGTGAAGATCAAGGGCATGGCTCACATCACGGGTGGTGGTATCGTTGAAAACGTGCCGCGCATCTTGCCGGAAACGACGCAAGCCGTTATCCACGCCGATTCTTGGACGCGTCCGGCTGTCTTCGATTGGTTGCAAGAAGCCGGTAACATCGACTCTCACGAAATGCACCGCGTGTTTAACAACGGTATCGGTATGGTCGTGATCGTGGCTGCTGAAGACGCTGAACGCGCCATGGCAGCTTTCGAAGCTGAAGGCGAAAAGGTCTTCAAGCTCGGCGAAATCGTCGAACGCGCTGAAGGCGCACACGGTTGCGTCGTGATCTAATCAATCTCGTACCTAACTAAGAACAATGGCGATGAGACTTTTCAGTCCATCGCCATTTTTCCATCCGTAAAAAAAGCCGCTCAACTGAGCGGCTTTGACGTCTCTAGAGATTAATCGATATCCTCGAATTGAGAATCACGCAAGAGATGGATCGGGTGCTCGTCGGCATACTTCGTCGACAAGAAGCCCCAGAACGTCCAACCGACAAACGTAGCCAGCGAACCCCAGAACATTTCTACATAACCCAAGGAAGAGATGGCGTAAAAACTATAAAGTGCACCGATCAAACCGAAGAAGGTGTACTTGCGGGTTTGGGCAACGGGAACGTTGGCCATCTTCATGATCATCGGAATTGCCGCCATCGAGAGGATGAACGGAATCAAGTTCGTCACCACTGCCAAGTCAACCAACATATTGAATTGCTTGAGCAAGGAGGGACTTGCCGTCATAAAGGTAAAGCCCGTCTGAATGAGCGTAATGATGATCAAACCCACAGCCGGGAAACCCCAACGATTAACCTTGGAGAATACGGACGGGAAGAAGCCTTCACGAGCGGACAATTGGAAGACCTTGGCAATCGTGTACTGCCAGCTCAAGGTCGAACCCAAACAAGAGAACACCAACATGGCCGTCACCACGTGACCGGCTTCAGGGGCAAACATACGGGCAAAGACCAAACCGAACGGAGCGTTGGATGCGGCCAACTCAGCATTCGGGATGATACCGGCCATGATGTTGGTCGAAACGATACAAATGACAGCCACCGTACACGTTGCCGTCATCACAGCGATCGGCACGTTACGCTCGGGATTATCAACGTTGTCACAGTTCACACAGGCACTTTCAAGCCCCAAGAAACACCACAACGTCATGGAAATAGAAGAACTCACCGCACTTGTAAAAGGTTCATTGTGCGGATTCCAGCTCGCGATGTACATATCGGGATCGAACCAATACCAACCGATCAAAGACAACGTCAACACCGGACCGATCACACACCAAACGGCCACACCACTGATTTGACCGGTGATACGAGCGCCCAA
>JAFNZB010000206.1 GCA_017383055.1 Burkholderiaceae bacterium
AAAAAGTCCGCCGGTCTCATCATCGAAGACGGCTATCGTCCTCGTCAAGATCGATTCGATCATGTCGCTTTTTTGGAAAAGATGGGAGCCGATCCCGAATTGGTCACGCTCTTTTTCTTTGCCTATCCGTATGGACCGATCGCCAAGCTCGCTCGAGCACTGGCATCCTACAAGCGTCCATTACAGATTCTTCTAAGTGCGACGAAAAGCGGTGAAATGCTCAAAGCCGAATTGGAAAAGCTTGAAGCCTCTCACATCCGCTTGGTCCAATTGCCCTTTGTCGATCAGGAGTCCTTTGATGAAATCCTTTGGGCGAGCGACATCGCTTTTATTCGAGGCGAAGACAGTGCGGCGCGTGCCATGCTCGCTGGAACACCCTTTGTTTGGCACATCTATCACCAAGATGACGATGCGCACATGGTGAAGCTTGCAGCCATGAGTGAAAAGATGCGAGAAGTCGTAGGCGACACGCCCCTATTTAATACATGGGAGCAATTCCAAGCCGGCTACAACGAAGGCGACATCGATGGCGAGGCTCTTCATCAGTTGCTCGAACACCTTGAACAATGGTTGCTTTGGAGTCATTGGTGGCAGAATCATTTGCACGAAAATGGCCC
Source organism: Burkholderiaceae bacterium (assembly GCA_017383055.1). Classification (GTDB taxonomy): domain Bacteria; phylum Pseudomonadota; class Gammaproteobacteria; order Burkholderiales; family Burkholderiaceae_F; genus Aphodousia. Next base: position 618 of record JAFNZB010000206.1, read on the forward strand.
CATGAGTCAAAAATTCGCCGAATTCCTCAGAAATCGCTAAAATAATGCGTTTTCTTGGAAAATCTTTTCAAGGAAAAGAGAAACGTTTCTTTTGTGGGCAATCGTTTTGCCCCTCAACCTTAATTTAATTAGGAGACTCTGTTGACTCGCAAGGTCGCTCCTTGTTAGTGAAAACAGAGAAGACGAAAAATATGAAAACTGCACAAGAACTTCGCGCCGGTAACGTTGTGATGATCGGCAAGGACCCGATGGTGGTCATGAAGGCTGAATACTCCAAGTCCGGTCGTAACGCTTCTGTCGTTAAGATGAAGTTGAAGAACTTGCTCACGGGCGCCGGTACGGAAACGGTTTACCGTGCTGACGACAAGTTCGAAGATTTGATCCTCGAACGTAAGGAAGTGACCTACAGCTACTTCGGCGATCCGTACTATGTTTGGATGGACGAAGAATACAACCAATACGAAGTTGAAGCTGACGTGATGGAAGACGCTTTGAAGTACCTCGAAGACGGTATGGCTGCTGAAGTCGTTTTCTACGCCGGTCGCGCTATCGCTGTTGAACTCCCGACGATCGTTGTCCGTCAAGTGACGTACACGGAACCGGCAGTCAAGGGCGACACGTCCGGTAAGGTCATGAAGCCGGCTCGCTTGGCTACGGGTTACGAATTGTCCGTTCCGGCATTCGTGAACACGGATGACAAGATCGAAATCGACACGCGTACGGGTGAATACCGCTCCCGCGTGAAGTAATCTGACGATTACTCATCGAGTGAAAGCCTCCTTTAGAATTAAGGGAGGCTTTTATTTTTTCCGATTCGCTCATCATGCCGCGCACTTCTGAAGATTCACTTCTTACTTTTATTGCCGCGTCTCTCACGCTCGTCGTGTGTTTTACGGCTAGTTCTGCGCCCATCCCCTTGATGAGCGTCTATCAAAGCACTTTAGGGCTAGCTCCTGATGAAATCGCCAACTCGTTGGTGGCTTACTATGCCGGTTGCATCCTCACGCTCGTGTTGTTTGCCCGCATGTCCAATTACTTCGGTCGCAAACCCGTCGTGCTTTTCACGTTGGCGATGGGCATTTTGGGTTGCGCCCTCTTTGTCGTGATCGACAGCGTCGGCATTCTATATTTCGCACGATTTTTCCAAGGGTTAGGTTGCGGGTTGGCTTCGAGCGCCGCCATGGCCTGGGTCGTCGACACCGCCCCTTCAAAACAACGTTGGTTGGGAACCACCTTGACGGCCGCCGCGCCCCCATTGGGGCTTTGTATGGGCACGTTACTCACGGGCGTCTTTGTCGATCTTGGTTGGTTTGACGCCTCCGAACTCTTTATCTTTTTCATCGGCTTGATGTCGGTTGTCTTCGCACTTTGCGCAATGTCCAAAGAAACCGTCCCCTTCGGGATGGAAAGTTTACGTCAAGTTTTGATTCCCAAACTCACGGTTCCAAGTCGTTTGCGACGACTTTTTATCGTGGGAGCTGCCGCCTACATCGGCGCTTGGGGCATCGGTAGTTTCTTCCAAGGCTTTAGCGCCACGATGAGTTCCATAGCTTTTGGCACCTCGAGTACATTTTTGGCTGCCATGACGTATTTGATTTTGATGATCCCCAATACGACAACGGGACTGATTATCGGACGCTTTAATGCCGCTCGTGTGTTAAGAGTGGTCGTTACGATTTTGCTTGTGGCAAGCGCTCTTATTTTCTATAGCCTCAATCAATCGTGCGC
>JAFNZB010000207.1 GCA_017383055.1 Burkholderiaceae bacterium
ATCGAAAAAGACACGGGCGTGACATTGGATCTTTTCCAAGCGGTAGAGACGGAGCGTAGCGATCGATTATCCGCTGCCATGGATGCGATCAACGATCGTTGGGGAAAGGGAACGCTTCAAAGTGCTTCGATCAAAAGCCCGGGGAAAGCGTGGGTGATGAAGCGAGATCGGTTAAGTAGAGCGTATACGACGAGGTTTAGTGATTTGTTGGAAGTAAGTTAACGCGATTACTTAAAACGGAATAGGAATAAAAAGAGGCGCCTCCCGAAAGAAGCGCCTCTTCACTTAGATGGTTCTAGATTAGGCAAACACCGTCAAGAGCCACGGGCAGAGGATGAAGAGAACCAACATCGCTGCGTAGGAAATCAAATAAGGAACGATTTGCACTGCCACGCTTTCAAACTTCACCTGCGAGATGTTCGAAGCGATGAATAAGTTCAGACCGACCGGCGGCGTAAATTGACCGACTGCCAAAGCGATGACCGTGAACATGCCGAAGAAGATGATGTCGATTTGCAATGCATTGACAACACCCATCATGGTCGGAACGAACAAAATCAAAGCCGTCACGTTGTCCAAGAACGTGCCCAAGACCAAGAGCATGGCCAACACGATGAACATCACCAAGACCTTGTTGTCCGTGTAGGCAATGATCATTTCAGCCAAGGTTTGCGGCAAGCGTTCGGCCGTGATGATGAAGCCGAAGAAGTTGGCCGTACCCATCAAGAACATGATCAAAGCGGCATTTTCAGCCGTGCTCTTTAAGATGTTAAAGAGCGACTTCAAGGTCAACGTGCGGTACACGAAGAAACCGATCACCAAGCCGTAAAGGCAGGCGACTGCAGCCGATTCCGTTGCCGTAAAGACACCGCAATAGATACCGCCCATGATGATGACGGGCATGAACAACGCCAGCGTACTGTCTTTGACGATTTGCATGCGCAATTCGCGAGCGACGGGGGCTTCAGCCTTCAAACCCATCTTACGAGCGTTCCAATAGTTGATGGAGCAAAGAGCCAAGCTGATCAAAAGACCTGGAACGATACCGCACAAAAAGAGCGCACCGATCGAAGCACCGGACAAGACCCCGTAGACCACCATCGTCAAGCTCGGCGGAATGATCAAGCCCAAAGCACCCGAAGCGGCCACGACAGCTGCCGAGAAATCACCGCGATAGCCACGTTCTTTCATCGAGGGGATGAGGATCGAACCAATGGCAGCGGTGGTTGCTGGTGCGGAACCGGAAATGGCGCCGAAGAAGGCGGAAGCACCGGTGGAGACTTGTGCCAAACCGCCCGGATAGCGACCGACCATCAAATTGGCCAATGCGACCAACTTATCGGAAATCTTGGCTTCGGCCATGATATTGCCGGCCAACAAGAAAAGCGGAATGGCCATGAACGGGAACGAGTTGATGCCGTTAAAGAGTTTTTGCGGCAACAACAAAAGCGGCCAAGAGCTACCCGTTACGACGGCGATGATGGAAGCGACACCCAAAGCAGCCACGATCGGCACACCGATGATGAGCATCACAAAGAAAGCGAGGAACAAAACTGCAACCATACTCATTTTGTTTCTCCTTATTCTTTCTTACTGGACAAGAAGCCCTTGACGTCCATGTAGAGCTGTTCAAGGACATACAAAATCGAGATCGCAGCCGTCACGGGGATCGTGCCCATGATGTAGCCCACCGGAATACCGGTCGTGGGCGACATTTGACGCATGGAGCGCATCGTCAATGCCCAACCTTCCGAGACCAAAAGGTAGAAGAAAACGAGCAACGAGATATAGGCGATGCAACGAACGATCAAGGCCAACTTCGGCGGGCAATTGTCAACGACGAAATTGACAGCAATGTGGCTTTTGCGATAAACGGCGATCGTACTGCCGAACGTCACGATATAGACCATGGCATAGACGGCCAATTCTTGACTTTCGGGGAACGGGATCGAGAGAACATAACGATAGACGACTTGAAGTAAGACAAGAATCGTCATGAAAGCCAAAACGAGCGCAGTAAACGCCTCGACGGCTGAATTGAGGAGCTTCAG
>JAFNZB010000208.1 GCA_017383055.1 Burkholderiaceae bacterium
GGAATGTAAAGACCGACCGAGTCGATAGGACGGGTGACTTGCTCACACAAAATGCCCTTCATCGTCTCTACGGACACGGGGGTCAAACGTTGTGCGGTATGAAATTTCGTCAAATTGGAGACGGCTACGCGCATGGCGTCTTTCAATGCTTCAGGCAAAGCAGCCTCAGCCGCATCAAAAGCTTCGGGAGCAACCAACAAATCCTCAACTTCGGTCTTATCGAACTTGCGGTTGTATTCACGCAAGGCTTCGTCACCGTTGTCTTTAACATTTTTCAAAATGTCGGTCACGATCGCGGTGATCGTATCCGAAGCGCTCACAGCCGGTCGCATCAAAAGGGAGTCTTGTTCTTTTTCACTAACAGCATTCCAGTCGATCACAGTCTTGAAATTCATAGCCATCACTCCATCATCTTTTCAATCGGCAACACCAAAATCGAGCTTGCACCAAGCTCTTTGAGTTTTTCCATCGTTTCCCAGAATAGCGATTCGCTACTGACCATGTGCATGGCCACGTGATCGGGATCGCCGTTCAATTCAAGAATCGTCGGATGTTCGGCACCGGGCAACAAAGCGACCACGTCTTCCAAACGACTCTTCGGAGCATGCAACATGATGTACTTGGATTCACGAGCTTGGATGACACCACTGATACGAGCCAAAAGACGATCAATCAACACTTGCTTGGCAGGATCAAGCTCACCAGGGCGTTTGATCAAACAAGCTTTGGATCGATAAACGACTTCAACTTCACGCAACCCGTTGGCTTCGAGCGTTGCACCCGTGGAGACTTGATCGCAAATTGCATCGGCCAAGCCGGCACGAGGCGCGATTTCAACAGAACCCGTGAGTAAGACGTTTTTGTAAGACACGCCCTTCTCATCAAGGTAGCGTTTCAAAAGATAGGGGAAAGAGGTGGCGATGCGCTTACCTTCCAAACATTCCACGCCCGTCCAAACTTCGTCTCGCGGCATGGCAATCGCCAAGCGACAGGTCCCGAAGTCCAAACGGCGCAAAAGTTCGTAACGCGATTCGATCCCTTGAGCTTGACGAGTCATCAACGTTTCTTCCAAAACGCCCTCGCCAATGATGCCCAAGTCCACAACGCCGTCCATGACAAGCCCCGGGATGTCATCGTCGCGTACACGCAAAATGTCGATTGGCATGTTTTCAGCCAACACAATGAGGCGTTGCGTATTCATGTGAGCACGCACACCGCTATTGGCCAACAACTTGCACGAGTCCTCGCTCAATCGACCCGATTTCTGAATGGCAATTCGCAGTCTCGACGTATCCAACATTGCCCTCTCCTTCACTTTTTTGACTGCATCTAACGAAAAACCCCTGGAGGACCTTCCAGGGGTTTGTTGTTGCTTTGCCTTATATTCGACGCCACTGGAAGATCGTTTCATCGTCTTCCAGCACCAAACGCCTGAAAGACTATTTCAGGTAATGGTGATGATGGTGACGGGTGTTTCGGATGCAAAGCATGAATGAATCTCCTAACTGACACCATGAACGGGTGCCATCGTTCATAACCATTGTATGCCCGTTTATCGTTCAATGAAAACCCTAATTTCAAAAAATCTGCGCACAACTACTTACACCGCTACCACCACACCAAAATTTGGCTATCCGATCCGCTTTGCCTACAATTGCCAATACCGTTTTTTAGAGGTCTTTTGCATGGCTCCGCGCTTTTACGTCGACACCGAATTTTCACTCGATTCCGACATCGTCTTGCCCGCCAAACCGGCGCATCACGCTTCTCGCGTCCTTCGTATGCGCACGGGCGATGAAGCCGTGCTTTTTAACGGCCGAGGAGAAGAAGCCACGGTCACGATGACCTTCACGAGCGACGCCACGACCGCACACATCACCCATATCCAAACGGAGTCCGTCGAAGATCACGTCTGCTTAACATTGATCCAATCGCTCGTGTCTCAAGAAAAACTCGACTGGATTTTGGAAAAGGCGACCGAGCTCGGCGTTGACCGCGTGGTGATCATGCCGGCCGAACGTTCGGTGACCAAACTCGATGAAAAACGTTTGGCTAAACGTTTGGAACAATGGAAAAACACGACGATTTCGGCCTGTGAGCAATGCGCTCGTTTGCGCTTCCCAACGGTCGAATGGGCACCCAATTTGAAAACGGCGCTCAGTGAATGCAACGCCGCTCAAAAAATCATTTTGGCACCTGCCGCTACTATGAAAGTACGATTGGAGAAAACAGAAAGCGTGGCATTTGCTGTCGGTCCCGAAGGCGGATTCTCAGAAAAAGAAATTGAATTGGCCCAATCGTTCGGATTTGATTGCATGCTCTTAGGCCCGCGCGTTTTACGCACTGAAACGGCCGGACTCGTGGCCCTTTCCGTTGCACAATGGGCAATCGGTGACTTCCAATAATCGCTCGAAAAAGAAGTAAAAAGGTTCGTTGAAACGAACCTTTTTTGCATTCTGCAGAACTGAACTTAGTAGAAGAAGAACAACGTTGCCAATCCCAAGAAAATCAAGAAGCCGCCACTGTCAGTAATGAAGGTCAAAAGGACTGATGCACCCATGGCCGGATCTCGTCCCATGCGTTTTAAGATCAACGGCACGACCAAACCGACAAATGCACCCACAATGATGTTGAGCATCATGGCTAAAAACATCACCAGACCCAACTTCATACCGATATCGCTATCGGCGTAGAGTAACCATGCAAAGCCGCCAGCAATCACCCCCCACATCAAACCGTTGATGACAGCCACGCCCAATTCTTTTTTGAACAAATCAACGGTCGTTGCATCGGTGACTTGACCCATCGCCAACGAACGAACCAACAACGTCAACGTTTGGTTACCGGTATTACCGGCAATACCGGCCACAATCGGCAAGAGCGTTGCCAAGGCAACCACTTGAGAAATCGTGTCTTCGAACGCGCTGATCACACGCGAAGCAAAGAAAGCCGTACACAAATTCAAACCCAACCAAATCCAACGGCTACGGGCGGCTTCCCAAACGCTACCGTACAAGTCTTGCTCGTCGCTCAAACCCACGGCTGCCAATGCATCTTCTTCACTTTCTTCGCGAATGACGTCCACGACTTCGTTCACAGTCAAGCGACCCATCAAACGGCCGCTTTCGTCGACCACCGGGGCACTCACCAAGTCGTAACGTTCGAAAGCCTGTGCGGCTTCATTGATGTCATCGAGCGGATTAAGCGTCAAGATATCGCCCGTCATCACATCACGAACGTTTTTGTCCGGATCACAAATCAAAAGACTGCTGACCGGCAAAGCACCTTTCAAGACTTGAGAGCGATTGACCACGAACACCAAGTCGGTGTGGTCAGGTAATTCATCGAGCGTGCGAAGATAGCGCAACACCGTATCAAGCGTGGCTTCTTCACGAATGGAAATGACTTCGAAGTCCATGCGCGCACCGACGCTATCTTCGGGATAGCTCATGGCGGCACGCAATTGTGCACGTTCTTGCGTCGTCAAACTTTCTTGAACTTCAGCGACCACGTCGGGCGGCAAGTCATCGACCAAGTCGGCGATCTCGTCGGTATCCAACGTTTCCATGGCATCGACCAACTCTTCGCGATCCATGGCTTCGATCAAGGTTTCACGAACCCCGTCGTTCACCTCAACAAGCACGTCACCGTCTTTATTGTCGCTCACCAAGTCCCAAACGAGCATACGGTCGTCTTGAGGCAAGGCTTCCAAAATATAAGCGACGTCGGCCGGGTGCAACGGAGCCAAAATTTGTGCGATCTCCGCACGGGCATGGATGTTGAGGCCATTGATCATCGAGGCCTCTTGGTCGCTCGAAAGAGCGCCCGTGGCAACAACCTTTTGTCGTTGCTCTTCAGCCTTGTCGATGCATTGTTGAATTCGAGCTAAAGCTCGCGTGACGTCTTCCGGTTCACGGGCGAGCATGGAGTCGTCACCCGTAGGCAAGGACTTCACCTTTTGCTCCAAATCTCGCGTATCCAAGGGCATTTCGTGAACCTTTCAAAGAGAAAGTATTGACAACTTTTCGAGGAAAATTTCCTCAAAAACCAAATAAACCATGCCTCTTTCAGGCACATCAATTGTTACATTTTAGCGCACTACGTATCAAAGACGAAAGCACTCCGATACTCAGGCTCGCTTGGAGGGTTCTAACGTAACATAACCCTTTTCAAACATCGCTGCCGGCGACCAATCTTGTTTGGCTTTTCGAAGACCGTCGATCCCCAGATCTTCTTCACGATTAAGCCACTCAACCTCGTCGGGCAAACTGCGAGCCAATTCGCTTGCAAGCGCCGGATAAGCCCCTACCACCTCGCGATCGGCCTTTTCGATATGGACCGCAAACATAGTCTCGGTCAAACGAGCGCCATAAGAGAAACCACACACACGGTCTCCCACCATCAAAAGACCACCCTGAAGCCCCATGATATCGAAATGATCGAACGCCATCTCAATTGCACGCGCTTCATCCTTCATCGACTCCGATAGCTCGTCAAAGCGCGCATACCAACGGGTCAAGAATGCTCGGCAAAGCGGGATCGTCTCCGAAGTGATCGGAACGAATCGGGCATGAGGATACGCCGTCCAAAAACGTTTGGAGAAATTGCGTTTACCGTGAAGTTTTCGACCGCGAAGCGATTCAATGTCATCACGCTTATAAAGATAATCCCACCAGGCCGTCTTTGTCGTCATTGAAAGCGTTCGATAAGGAAGGGCTTTTTCCACAGCAGGAACGAGCTCGGTCAAGTTACCGAAAAGACGCAAAGGTTCCCCCTTTTTCTCGCTCCACGATTCCATCTCTGCCAACACACAAGGACAGCAATCACACCCAATGGGCAAAAGCCACACGAAAGGTTCGCCCGCTGCTGCTCGCCAACGAATGACGAGCGTGTCATTGACGATTGCGTAATGCGTTTCACGCTCTTGCGCACGTGCAATGAGACCGGCGACCGACAGGTTGCAGTCGCCCGTGCCTTTGGCGGGCAAGAAACGCTTTAAATCATCAAGCGACTCAAATGTTACGGGTTTCAATTGGATGGGCATCGAGAAAAAGCCTTTCGTTTATTGCGCGGTGTTTTCCTTCGGTTCTTCGCTCGGCGCTTCTTGCACCACTTCTTCGGTCACGTCCATCTCGTCATCGTCAAGCGCATCTTCATCCGTCTCATTCAAGACTTCACGCAAAGAGGCATCCAACAAGACATCCACGTAGTCCATGCCATGGATATCCAAGAGGATCTTTTGACCGCGAGGCAATTCGGGCAGGCCCGGCATGCGTTGCGTAAAAGGCAAGCCCTCGATACGAATCAACTCACCCTTCACAACCACCGCTTCGAGCGTTTCGAACTTTTCTTGCTCGATCCAACGCAAGCTCCAATAACGTTCCATCTTACGTTGGAATTCGTTGTAGGCCGAATAGGTCATCGTGAAATTGGAGACGATGGCAAAAAGATCGGTATCGCTAGGACGATAAACGGCTTCACGTCCCATCACGGCGCTCACCAATTGGCGTTGATTGAGCAAGTCGACATACCGACGCAAGGGCGACGTACACCAAGCATACTGCGGCACACCCATGCCATCGTGCGGGCCCGGAGTCGTACTCATCTTCACACGACCCATGCTTTGAGAACGATAGATACCGGCACGACCTTCGTCTTCCAACCAACCGCCCCAAACGGTGTTGGCAAAGATCATCAATTCGCCCACAGCCAAATCCAGCGGGGCACCGCGACGGCGAGAACGCAACGTAATCTTCGCATCTTCGCCTTCCCCTTCTAATTCAAAGCCCCACTCCAAACGACCCAAGACCTCGGGACGACCACGAACGACTTCTCGATCGGCCAAACACTTCTTGGCAAACTTCCAAAGCAAAGTAATTTCCTTTGCGTACTCGTGCTCGACTGTACCAGCCGCCATGGCCTCATCGGTAAAGAGATGTTCGATCTTGTCGTAGCGGATGTTTTCCACCACACTGATGCGCTCGATTTGCGTTTCCGTGGCTTGCACTTCGAACGTTTCTCGATCGACAAACGCATACAAGGACAAACAAGGCACGGGACGGCCCTTGTCTAAAGAGAAGTTTTGCACCCAGTTGTCCGGCAACATCGTCGTCTTGATGCCCGGCGCATAAACGGTCGAAAGACGCGAACGTGCCAAAGCATCGATATCGCTATCACGTTCGATCCCCAAAGCCGGTGCCGCGATGTGGATACCGATACGCAAACGGTTTTCATCGATCTCTTCCACGCTCAATGCGTCATCGATCTCGGTCGTACTGGAGTCGTCAATTGAGAATGCCTTCACATCGGCCACGGGCCAAGCATCCCAACCTTCCTGATTGGGTTGACTCAAAGTTGTAGGGAAGCCCTTACCACGCGGGAAATGCTCGGCATAGAAACTGTCAATGTGCCATTGATAAGGCGAGCGGATCGCTCCCAAAGAAAGCAACAAGCGCAAGGGCGTCATACGACTTTCGGCACTTGCATCTGACAAAGCCTTCCATTGAATGGTGTTCTTATCGGGACTCATCAAAAGCGTGATGGCTTGAGAAGCGATTTCCGGAGGCAATTCACCCGCAACCATCTGGGCGACCCAAGCCTTACGTTGTTCTTCCAAACGACGCTTCTTTTCGAGAGCTGCCAAAGCCGCTTTCAAAATCTCTTCCGGTGCACGACGGTAATTGCCGCGACCTTTTCGATGGAAATAAACGGGATGGCCGTGCAACGTCAATAACGTAGCGACTCGTTCGATAACGCTGGCGCTTTCACCGAAATACTCTTGGGCAATCGCATCAAAACGAAACTCCCCTTCGGGCGCCACTTCCCACAAAAATTGCGGATCGATCTCTGCAGCCAACGCTTCTGCCGCCGGCAACAATTCAGCCGCTGCGGGCGAAGCAAATTCAAAAAAGACGTGACCGCCCTTGATCTTCGTTCGACGACCCGTTACCAATTCGACTTGGTAAGCATTGCCGTTTTGAGAAAGGATGGTACCGGCCTTAAAAGCACCGTCTTCTTCAAAAAATAAAAACATTCAATCGCTCTCTTTCTGCTTAAGCGTCAATTTCTTCAGTCGCTGTCGGCGCCTGAAATACAAATTTTTCCAATTCGGGGACCCAAGCTTCGAATCCCTCAATCATGTGGTTATTGCCATCGATAACGATTTGATAGCAATCGGCATATTTCTGATGGGCTTTTCGCCAATCGAGCACTTCATCACCCGTACACAAGATGACACGATATCGAGACGGCTCTTCAATCACGCTCTCCATGGCTTGCAGTTCGACGGCAAATTTCGGGGTCACCGTGATCGTTCGATCGGTTCCATAAATCGTTTGTTCACCAAAATAGTGTTGGATAAGACTCCACGGTTGAGTCACCGGATTGAGCAAAATCGCACGACACCCAACCTTTTCGGCTAGCCAGTGTGCATAAAACCCACCCAAACTCGCACCGACAACGACCAAAGACGCAGGATCGATTCCTTTGACTGTCTCCAACAATCGCACTTGAACTTCCGAAGGCGAAACATTTAAATCCGGAGCCAAAAACCGAGCTTTCCCTGCCCACGCATCACGAAGCACCGTTGCCTTCATCGCGTTGGGCGTAGATCGAAAACCGTGCAAATAAACGATCGTGGTCATGCACGAGCCTTCAATGCCTCAAGTAGCTTTCCGTGAATACCACC